>CAITMP010000001.1 GCA_903893525.1 uncultured Acidobacteriia bacterium
AGGCAAAATCATCGTCGATAACGACGAATGGACCCTCAGCAATTCGGGCTTCGCCAGCGCGGGCTATGCCAACGCCACCGCTTACGCACAGAACGCTGCGCAGTTTTTGACCGGTGGGCCCGCCGGCGGTACCACAAAGATTTGGATTGACTCAAGCAACTTCGGGCTTAACGGCAGCGATCTTCGAACCGCGCTGGGCGCCTATAATCTCACCGACGCGGGCTTTAGTACTTTCACTCTCTTCAACCTGCAGAGCTACCAGGCGGTCTTCCTCTCTGGCGACAACCTCACGGCAGGGGAGGAATCGGCACTCGTCAACTACGTGCGGGGTGGAGGCAGCGTCTACGTGGCCGCCGGAACCGGCGTCATCTCGGGCGGTGCTGCGGGCGAAGCCGCGCAGTGGAACGCGTTCCTGAACCCGTTCTCGCTCGACTTGGCGACATCCTATAACGGAATTAACGGCGCCCTCGCAATCACTGGCGCAAGCCCCATCTTTGCCGGCGTTTCGCAGCTTTATTACATTCATGGCAACCCCGTGAGGGCAACTGGCCCCGGCGCGCAGATCATCACGTCGGACCCCAGCGGCGCTGGCCTGATCGGCACCTACTCCGCCAGCACAGCTCCGGAGCCTTCCACGATCCTGCTTGCCGCCGGTGCCCTAGCCGTTCTCGGCTTCCGCAAAGCGAAGCGCCAGGCCTGCACCCGGAAACCGCTCGGGATAGGCCGTGATTGCGAGGGCGATCGCTTCGAAGCCGATGCCGTTGTTGTGCAGCAACGGCAAGCCGATAACTAGCGCAGTCGCGGCGATGATGGTATCAAATCGCCACCTCGCAAGACGATCATGCCGAGTCTCGGCACTACGGTGAGATTTTCGGGGAGGTGACGGAGGGTCGGGAAGCAACCCCATGACCTCCCCGGACACGATGGCAATAGCTGAATCCATGGGCACGACGGCGGCTAGGTTGGACAGATAGGCACGTCGCGCCGACTCAATCCCAGGTCGCGCCTGTGGAGTGGAACGGTGCCACAGGACACTGCACCCTCTAATCCATTCTGTTACAGCCCGAGGTACCGGACAAGGCTTGCACGGGGCCGTTGTGGGTTTTGTATTTGCGTAGGCCGGGCAGTTTTTGGGTAAGTGGAGTGTGTGTCTGACGGAGTGCGTACAAGACGAGATGTTGAGACATGGAAGTCAATTGCATATCGGCGTCCCGGCGGCGGGCGGCCTGTGTGGAGACCGGACGTTTGCAACACGTGTCAAAAGGCCTTGCGTTTCTGCGACGGTCGGCGCTCTGCTCAAGGCTGTCGAGATAGCGTGCTGCAACCGGGACCATCGCGCTCTTGCCGTCGGTTGACACGCACCAGTAAACGGCATACATTTGAGGCATGGAAGTTGAACTCACCCGCGACCAACAGGCACTCGTCCGGCGGGCTGTCGATACGGGCCGCCTGGGCCGTCCCGAAGAGGCGGCGAGGGAAGCATTTTCATTGTGGGAAGCCCGTGAGCGTCGTCGCGCGGAGATTCTGGCGTCCGTGGACATGGCAGAGGCATCCCTGGTCTGCGGTGAGGGGCGGATGATCACGGAAGAATCCATGCAGCAGCTTGCCCACGATGTGGGGCGACGCGGTCGCGCCCGCCTTGCTGCGGAACAGAAGAAGTAAACGCGTCCACGATGGCACCCCAGCGCACGCTTAACGCCGATTCCTATCTTTATGACATCCGGTGCTACGTGGTGCGGGAAGGCGGCAGCGCAGACAGGGCGGATCGCTTCATTGAGTCAATCACCGACCGGTTTTTCCTGCTGTCGCGGAATCCTATACCGGTCGCGTGCTCTTGCCCGAGCCGTTTGGACCCGCGAAGACAAGCTCCCGCAGCACCTCGTAGTTCTTGCCGCGGGGAGCGCCCGGAATCAGCCGGATCTCAAATTTGCGGTGGTCGGGCAGTTCCATGATGTCGATGCCGCCGTCCATGTAAAACACGGGGACCCCAGCAGCCAACGTTTCCGCGATTGCGCCGTCGACGGCTCGGTACACGGCTTGGTCGAATGCGTCGCTGGCGAACGCCAGTTTTTGCACCATGAGTCCTGATTATCCCAACCCGGGCATTCCAGGGGCAAGTGCGTGTGTGGCCTGGTATCCTCTCAGGAACAAGCGGGCTACCTGGCCGCGATCAGTTTCTTCCGCACTTGGAGCCGTGCCCCGCGCGGCCCCTTCGCGCCTGAGAGACCACGCGAGCAGGAACTCTGACCGGTCTGGATTGGTCGTCAGCTTGGGTTCGTGCGCGAAGTCTGCAAATACCTGTCCGCAGCTCATGGTTCATTCCTGTTTGGTTCACCCGTGCGGTCAGGGACCGGATTGCAGTGGCCCTTGCGCGTGCCGCACCTACTCTACGAAGTGGCCTGCGGACGTCG
>CAITMP010000002.1 GCA_903893525.1 uncultured Acidobacteriia bacterium
GTGGCTCCGCCGGTTGTCCCGGCCACGGCATCCAAGCCCAAGGAATTTTTCGGCGAACTCCCCGCGGCAAGCGCGACCTCAGCGCCGAAGGAACCGGATTCAAATGGACCGGAACCGATCTTCGACGAGGAACTGGACGTCCCGGCCTACCTGCGCCAAGGACGGTAGCCTCACCCGAATAGACGCCACCGGAGCAGACCCCACCACGACAGGGGGCCGGCCGTGATTCAATAATCATGATGCCGCGCCCCCTGATTCTTTTTGCCCCTGTCCTGTTAGTCCTTCTTGTTCTTCCCGCACTCCAAGCGCAAACGGACTGGCCAGTTTACGGCCACGACGCCGGCGGACAACGGTTTTCCCCACTCACCCAAATCACCCCGGCGAACGTAGCGGGTCTGCAGCGGGCTTGGACTTTCAAGGGTGGCAAGACGGGCTCCCAGGTGACGCCGGTGGTTGTCGGTGGAGTGATGTACGTCACCACCCCGGACTCGGTGGTTGCGCTGGAACCCGAGACGGGCAAGCAAATCTGGCGCTACGAAACACCCACCGTCACCCGCCGGGGGGTAGCCTACTGGCCCGGCGCAGCCACCCTGCACCCGCGCGTGTTCGTCGGCTCCGGCAGCGACCTGCTGGCCATTGACGTGACCACAGGCAAGCCCGCAGCGGGATTCGGCAACGAAGGCAAGGTGGACATGAAGAAGGGCGTGGTGGAGGGGCTGCCCGCAGCCCAACTGGAGAGCTCGCGCTTCACCATGATGTCGCCGCCAGCGGTCTTCAACGACATCATCATCACGGGGGCAAACAACCAGGAGGGCTCCCCCAGTACGGGTGCCTACGGGGACATCCGCGGCTGGGACGCCCGCACCGGCAAGCTCGTTTGGACCTTCCACACGGTTCCCCGCCCCGGCGAGCCCGGCAACGACACATGGCCCAAGGACGGTTGGAAGAACCGCTCCGGCGTCAACAACTGGGGCTTTATGACGATCGATGCCAAGCTCGGCATGGTCTACATCCCGCTCGGCTGCCCCACCTCGGATTTCTATGGGGCCGACCGCCATGGCGACGGGCTCTACGGCAACTCGCTGGTCGCCTTGGATGCAGCTACAGGCAAGGTGAAATGGTTCCGGCAACTGGTCCACCACGATCTTTGGGACTACGATCTGGCCGCGCCACCCGCCTTGGTGGAGGCGACCCGAAACGGCACAAAAGTCCCGGCGGTAGCGCAGATCACCAAAATGGGGATGATGTTCGTGTTCGACCGCAGGACCGGAGAACCAATTTGGGGTATTGAGGAGCGGCCTGTGCCGCAGAGTACCGTCCCGGGGGAAAAGACGTCGCCCACACAGCCGTTCCCGCTGAAGCCCGCGCCGCTCTCACGCATGGACATTACGAGGGAGCAACTCTACAAGGCCACGCCGGAACATTCCAAGTTCTGCGAGTCGCTCTGGGAAGAGCAGAAACTATTCACAAAGGGCCCGTTTGCGCCGTATCCTGTAGGTGGCCCCGACCAGCCCAACATCCTCGTTTACCCCAGCACGCTGGGCGGCGGCAACTGGAGCGGCATATCCTACGACCCGACGCTGGACTACGCCTTCACCAATATCAACAACTTGGCCCAATGGGGGCACATGGAAAAGAAGGTGGATTCCAAGACCGGCGAGGTTTCTTACGTGCGGGCCGCACAATTCGGAGGTCCGTACGCGCGCTTCTGGGATCCAGCGAACCATATTCCGTGCCAAGATCCTCCGTTCGGGGAACTGGTGGCCGTCAACCTTGCCACCGGGGATATCGCCTGGCGCGCTCCACTGGGCACAGTTCCGGAATTGGAAGCCAAGGGTCTCCACAACACGGGAGCTTTGAACTTGGGGGGAAGTATTGCAACGGCGGCGGGCCTCGTGTTCATCGGAGCGGCAAACGACTCCAGATTCCGGGCCTACGACTCGAAAACGGGGAAGGAACTCTGGTCCGGACAGATCGACGCCGTCGGACAGGCGACGCCGATCACGTACTTGGGCAAGGACGGCCGCCAGTACGTCGTCATCATGGCTGGCGGCGGACCATACTGGGGGTCGCCGGCGGGCGACAGTCTCGTCGCCTTTGCGCTACCCGACCAGCATGGTCCGGCCAAGCGGTAGGACCGGGCCAAGCGGCCCGGGTTGGAGGCTGGACTATTCGTCGTCGTCCTCGTCCTCGTCGTCTTCATCGAGGTCGTCTTCGTCGAGGTCGTCATCTTCTTCGTCGTCGTCCAGGTCGTCGTCTTCTAGGTCGTCGTCCTCGTCGTCGTCGTCGAGATCGTCATCATCGTCCTCGTCGTCATCCTCGTCTTCTTCTTCGTCATCCTCGTCGTCTTCGTCCTCGTCCTCGTCGTCGAAGACATCGTCTTCCAACTCGTCGAAGCCCACGTCGTCGGGATTGCGTCGCGGGGGGCTCAGTTCCCACGCTGTGTCGGAATTCTCCAGGTATGCCATATATCCTCTAGCCTCAAATAAGCGGGTTTTGGGTGTTTTTGGTTCCTTCGATTGCAGTGTACACGGTCCAAGCCCGTGGATGGGTAACGCCAATGAATATGGCTTTCCCGTCGGTTGCGTTACACTGGAATTTCGGGGCAACAGGGAATCACGCGGTCCATACGGGCTGGCTGGATCCACGGAGTTTTCCCCAAAGGTTAAAGATGAAGCAGCGAATTCGCTCCACCACGGTGTTTTGCGTACGCCGGGATGGAAAGGTTGTAATGGCTGGCGACGGCCAGGTAACGCTCGGTTCCGAAGTTCTGAAATCCACCGCCCGAAAATTGCGGCGACTCTACAACGACAAGATTCTGGCAGGATTTGCGGGCTCCACAGCCGATGCCCTGTCATTGACACTGCGCTTCGAGGCCAAGCTGGAGCAGTTCAACGGCAATCTGCCCCGCGCGGTGGTGGAACTGGCCAAGGAATGGCGCACGGACAAAATTCTCCGCCATTTGGAAGCGCTGCTGCTGGTTGCCGACAACAAGAACACGTACATCGTGAGCGGCAACGGCGACGTGATCGAGCCGGACGAGAACATCGCCGCGATCGGCTCGGGAGCATCCTACGCCATCGCCGCCGGCACGGCGCTGATGCGGCACACCAAGCTCTCGGCGCGCCAAATCGCCGAGGAGTCCATGCGCATCGCCGGCAAGACCTGCATTTACACCAACGACAACGTGACGTACGAGGAGCTGTCCTGACATGGTGATCTACCTTCCCGCACAGTCGCTCGACGAACGCCCGGTACTCGACGAACTCACACCGCGCGAGATCGTCCGTGAACTCGACAAGTACGTCATCGGCCAGCCGGACGCCAAGCGCGCCGTTGCCATCGCATTGAGGAATCGTCTCCGCCGCCAGAAGTTACCGCCGGAGATGGCTGACGATGTGATGCCGAAGAATATTCTGATGATCGGCCCCACGGGGGTCGGCAAGACGGAATTGGCCCGGCGACTGGCAAAGCTCGCAAATTCGCCTTTTATGAAGGTTGAGGCGAGCAAGTTCACCGAGGTTGGTTACGTCGGCCGCGACGTGGAATCCATGATCCGGGACTTGGTGGATATCTCCATCGACATGGTCCGGGAGGAAAAGCTGGACGAGGTAGGGGACCGGGCGGAAGCCGCAGCGGAAGACCGCCTGCTGGACCTGCTGCTCCCCCCCGCTCCCGACAACGCGGAAGAGAACGCGAAATCCAGGGAGAAGCTTCGGGAGCGCCTCCGCGCCGGGAAACTCGACGAGCGCATGGTCGATATCGAGGTGAAGGACCGTGGCGGCCCGATGATCGAATTCGCCGCGTCCGGCAACATCGAGGAAATGGGCACGAACTTCAAGGAGATGCTGCCCACGCTCTTCGGGCCGCGCTCCAAGAAGCGCAGCATGCGTGTCGCCGACGCGCTGGATTACCTGGTTTCCGAGGAGGAGCAGAAGCTGGTCGATA
>CAITMP010000003.1 GCA_903893525.1 uncultured Acidobacteriia bacterium
CGTCCTCCTCGACGTGATCGCCGACAAAACCGGCTACCCCGTCGATATGCTGAACCCCGACATGGCCCTCGAAGCCGACCTCGGCATCGACTCCATCAAGCGCGTCGAAATCTTCGCCGCCATGATCGAGAAGGTTCCAGGCATGAAGGAGCCGGACATGGCCGAACTCGGGCCGTTGCGGACGATCGCCGACATCGCCAACTATTTGGGCGCTAGCTCTCCGGCACCAGCACCGGTCGCACCGGTCGCAGCTCCCTCGAAACCGGCTGCACCATCGGTCAACTACACCGCCGTCCTCCTCGACGTGATCGCCGACAAAACCGGCTACCCCGTCGATATGCTGAACCCCGACATGGCCCTCGAAGCCGACCTCGGCATCGACTCCATCAAACGTGTGGAAATCTTTGCCGCCATGATCGAAAAGGTTCCAGGCATGAAGGAACCGGACATGGCCGAACTCGGACCCCTCCGCACCATCGCCGATATCGCCAACTACCTGGGGGCTGGATCTTCGGCCCCCGCACCGGCGGCAGCACCGGTCGCTGCAACACAGGCCGCACCATCGGTCGACTACACCGCCGTTCTCCTCGAAGTGATCGCCGACAAGACCGGCTACCCTGTCGACATGTTGAACCCCGACATGGCCCTCGAAGCCGACCTAGGCATCGATTCCATCAAGCGCGTGGAAATCTTCGCCGCCATGATCGAAAAGGTTCCAGGCATGAAGGAACCGGACATGGCCGAACTCGGACCCCTTCGCACCATCGCCGATATCGCCAACTACCTGGGGGCCGGATCTTCGGCCCCTGCACCGGCCCCCGCACCGGCAGCGGCAGCACCGGTCGCTGCAACACAGGCCGCACCATCGGTCAACTACACCGCGGTCCTAATCGAAGTGATCGCCGACAAGACCGGCTACCCTGTCGACATGTTGAACCCCGACATGGCCCTCGAAGCCGACCTCGGCATCGACTCCATCAAGCGCGTGGAAATCTTCGCGGCCATGATCGAGAAGGTTCCCGGCATGAAGGAGCCGGACATGGCCGAACTCGGGCCGCTCCGCACCATCGCCGATATCGCCAACTACCTGGGGGCCGGATCTTCGGCCCCCGACCCGACCCCCACCCCGACTACCCCCTCCCCCACGCACGCGCCATCCGCCCCCACCGGACTCCGCCAAGTAGTCCACACCCGTCCTGCCGCCGCCACCGGCCACTGCATCCTCGACGAATCCGTCGGCTCCGTCACCATCACCGACGACGGCATGGGCATCGCCGACGCCCTCAGCGAACTTCTCATTGTCCGCGGCTTCGAAGCCGCCGTAGTGGACGAAATTCCCGCTGGAATGCGCGCCGTTATCTGCCTTTCCGGTATCCGTGCCTTTGAAAATCGCGCACAGGCCATTGCGGCCAACGAACAGGCTTACCGAGCGGCCCACGCCATCGCCCCGGTTCTTTCCACCGAAGGCGGTGTCTTCGTAACCGTCCAGGATACGGGGGGCAGCTTCGCCCCCAAGGACGACCGCGCTTGGGCCGGCGGCCTTACCGCCCTCGCCAAGACTGCGGCCATCGAATGGCCCAGGGCCAAGGTGAAGGCGATTGACATCGACCTTGCCGGCCGCACCCCGCACACCATCGCCCAAGCGCTGCTGAACGAATTGCTGAGCGGCGGCAAGGAATTGGAAGTTGGCTTGGGTGCCCGAAATGAACGGGTTGCCGTCGAAACCACCTTCGGCCCGGCTTCGGGGTCAGACATCGGCCTCGCCAAAGATGCCGTCATCGTCGCATCCGGTGGTGCCCGTGGCGTAACCGCGCAGTCCCTGATCCATCTCGCCCGTCGCGCCGGTGGCCGCTACGTTCTTCTGGGACGCACACCGCTTGCCGATGAGCCCGGCTTTTGTGCTGGAAAAACCACCGAGGCTGAACTCAAGCAGGCCTTCCTTGCCGATGCCAAGTCGCGCGGGGAGTCAGCCAGCCCGGCTGCTGTCGGGAAAAAGGTTGCGCAAGTGATTGCCTCACGCGAGGTGCGCGAGGTTCTTGCAGGATTCCAAGCCGCCGGGGCCGAAGCGCGCTACGTCGCAGTCGACATCCGCAAGGCGGCGGAGGTTTCCAAGGCGCTCGACCAAGTCCGCAAGGAGTGGGGCCCGATTGCGGGCATCGTCCACGGTGCCGGCGTACTGGCCGACAAGCTGCTGACGGAACTGACACCCGACAAGTTCGAAGCCGTTTTCTCCACCAAGGTGGAGGGGTTGGAAGCGCTGCTCGACGCAACGGCTTCCGACAAGCTGAAGTTCCTCTGCATGTTCTCATCGGTAGCAGCCCGCACCGGGAACACTGGACAGGCGGCGTACGCGATGGCGAACGAGGTGTTGAACCGCGTGGCCCAGGCCAAGGCCGGCAAGGGCGTCCGCGTGAAGAGCCTCAACTGGGGACCGTGGGACGGCGGCATGGTGACGCCGGGTCTGAGGAAGCACTTCGCACAGAACGGGATCAACCTGCTCGGCATTGAGGAAGGTTCCGAGTTGTTCGCGGATGAAATCCTGGTCGGGGCGGATGCCGAGGTCGAAATCGTCCTCGGCCACCCGTTGGTTTAACGACATCTCCCGGAATTCAGGATGCCGTTTGAGCCCATCGCAATCATCGGCCGGGGCTGCGTTTTCCCCGGCGCACTGACCCCAGCCCAATTCCGTGACCTCGTCCTCGACAACGTGGACGCTGTCAGCAGTTGTCCGCCCGACCGCTGGCGCAAACCTGTGTCCGAAGTGGTCGGCGAGGGCCCCGAAACCAGCCCGACCGACAAGGGCGGCTACGTCCACGGCTTCGTCAACCCCGATCCGGCGCTCGAAAAGTACGACGTCCTTACCCAGTGGCTGGTCTATTGCGCCCGCGAAGCCATCTGTGAGGCGGGCATCACCCGGCTCCCGCCCCGCACCGGGGTTGTGGCGGGCGTTCTCGGACTCCCCTCCGAAAGTCTCGCCCAATACGCGGAAAACGTCTGGCTGGGTGCGCAAAACACCGTCGCCCCCGAGAACCGCTTCATGGCGGGCCACGCTGTCCACACTGTCGCCTCGACACTCGGCCTCGGACTGGGCGGATTTGCGCTCGATGGTGCCTGCGCCTCCGGCATCTACGCCTTGAAACTGGCCTGCGACGCACTCCATGACGGTCGCGCCGACCTCATGCTCGCCGGTTCCGTCAACCGTTCCGACGATCTCTACCTCCACATCGGATTCCACACCCTCCACGCCGTCAGCCCCAGCGGCCAAAGTCGGCCCTTCCATGCGGGTGCCGACGGACTCCTTCCGTCCGAAGGTGCCGGTTTTGCGCTCCTGAAGCGCCTCCGCGATGCCGAACGGGACGGCGACAAGGTCCTCGCGGTCATCCGGGGGATCGGTCTCGGCAACGACGGTCGCACCGCCGGCCTGCTCTCCCCGTCGGAATCCGCACAGGAAACGGTCATCCGGAAGGCCTATGAACTTTCGGGACTCAGCCCGGCGGACATATCCTTATTGGAATGCCACGCCACGGGTACCCCCGTCGGTGATGGATGCGAGCTTCGCAGCACCGGCAAAGTCTACGCGGGTCTGAGCAATGTGCCAATCGGCTCGGTGAAATCGAACATGGGCCATCCCATCACCGCCGCCGCTATGGCCGGACTGTTCAAAATCATGGCAGCGATGGAGGCGAAAACCCGCCCTGCAACGCTGCATGTGGCTGGAGCGCCGGTCAATGCGGAGCTAGCCAATTCGCCGTTCCGTGTCTTGGCTGCAAACGAGCCGTGGCCCTCAACTGGCCCCCGCCGAGCCGCACTCAGCGCCTTCGGATTCGGAGGGAACAACGCCCACCTGATTCTGGAGGAGTATGTCTCCCCGCTTCCGGTTGTGGTGCCGAGCGTACCTGCGAAACCTAGGATAGCCATAGTCTCGGTCGGAGTCGTCGCAGGCAAAACCGAGGGTTCCGACGCCTTCCACGCTGCTATCGCCGCAGGTACTCCGGTAGATTCCGAAACCGTTACGCTCGCGCTGGACATGAAGAATCTCGGCTTCCCGCCGAATGACCTCGCCCAGGCTCTCCCCCAGCAGATCCTCGCCATGCAGGCCGCCGCCGAGGCGATGTCCAAGACCGGCCCGCTGCCGAATGCCCGGACCGGCGTCTACGCGGGCATGACTGTGGATGCCGAAGTTGGCCGCTACGGCCTCCGGTGGCGCACAGGCAACCATGAGGTCTGCCCCGAACTCACGCCCGCCGCAGTTTTAGGCCGCCTTGCGAACATCGTTGCCAACCGGATCTCCAGCCGGTACGACTTCCGGGGCCCAAGCTTCGCCGTCATGTCGGAAGAGGTTTCGGGGCTGGTCGCGCTCCGTTTGGCAGCCCGCGCATTGGCAGCCGGTGAAATCGATGCAGCAATCGCAGGTGCAGCCGACCTCTCCTGCGAAATCGTCCACCGTACCGCGCTACCCCTCCCGGCGGGCGACGGGGGCGCATTCTTTGTCCTCAAGCGACTCGCTGACGCCGTTGCGGCGGGCGACGAGATCCTGGCTCTGATCGACGGCTCCGATACCGCCACACCCTCGGTCCCCGACAACGTGTCGCCGGTCTTCGGCCATGTCCATGCTGCCATGGGAGCATTGCGGGTCGCCGCACAGCTCGCGAAACGCGATAAGCCGAGCCTTGTTTCCACCACCCATACAATAAGGATGGGCGCGGCCGCCGTTACCCTCAGCGCGCCCCCGGTAGCGCGACGTTCCGGTGCCATCCGTCCGGATTTGGCGTTCGTTTTCCCCGGTGCCGCCGCCGCATACAAGGGCTCCGGCCGCAGTTTCGTCACGGCGTTCCCAGAAGTTGTGGCCGATGTGGTGGAGCGCATGCCGACCGTTGCCGCCTCCGCCCAGTGGCTCTACGACGAATCCGCCGAAAAGCCCGGTCCATACGAAACCCTTTGGGGCGCGTCATTCCTCAGCCAATTCCACGCCAACTTTTCGCTGAATGTGCTTGGGTTGCTACCCGCGGCCGTGATCGGCGTAAGTTCCGGCGAAACCAACGGCATCGCCGCATTGGGTGTGTGGCGTGACATCGACAACTTCCACGACGAGTTCGAGGCCTGCCGAATTTTCGAATCCATGGCCGAACAAGGCTGGCAGACTTGGCGTCTCGCTGTCTCCGAACCCGAACTTCGCGAAATTCTGGCCGCAAATCCCGGCCTGCGACTGACTTCCATCAATGGACCGGGCGAGTACGTTGTCGCGGGTATGGCCGATTCCTTGCCGAAGGGCAAGGCCCAGCGCATCCACTACGACCTCGTCATCCATACGCCGGAATTTGCCCCTTGGCGTGACGCGTGGCGCGCGGTCCACTCGCGCGAAACCGTTGCCCCCGCCGGTGTCCGGTACTATGCCCATGCTTTCGGCAAGGCCTACACCCCGACCCGCGACCTCGTCGCCGACGCACTCACCGGCCAAGCGCTGAAACCGCTCGATTTCCCGGCGCTCATCGAACAGGCCTACGCCGACGGCATCCGGATCTTCCTCGAACACGGGCCGCAAGGCGGGTGCTCGGCCTCGATCCGCCGGATTTTGGGCGACCGTCCGCACTTGGCCGTCTCTTACGACCTGATGTCGGCCGATTCGCTGCAGCAGGCGAAAAACGCCATCGGGCAGATCGACCCTTCGCTTGTGCAGTATTTTGACCGCCCCCGGCGCAGGCAAGCGCCAGCGCCGGGCAAGCGCCTGACGTTCCCGGCTCACGCCGCTCCGGTTTCCATACCCCGGCAACCAGCACCGCCGCAACCTGAACCTATTGTTGTTGTCCCCCCTACACCCATCGTGTCCACACAACCCATTTCCGCCAACCCCTCCCTGTTTGAACAGCACGCCGCCGCGCTGACCCGCGCCCACATGGAATTCGCCAAGACCGGGGCCTCGGCCCATGCCGATTTCCTCGCGATCTCGCAGCGCGCGTATGTGGCTGCGACCGGTGCGGTTCCGGTTTCGTACATAGCGCCTGAGGTGCTCGAAGTCCGGGCTGCCGTCGTTGCACCCCCGCCACCTCCCCCAGCTCTGAAACCGGCACCCGTGAAGGTCGTTACAGCTCCAGCTCCGACGCCCGCACCGGTCCCGGCCAAAGCCGACCGCAAGATCTGGATGACCCGCCAGGACCTCGAGGCCATCGCCTCCGGCCCGGTCTCGGCAATTCTGGGCCCCGAATTCGCCCCCATCGACAAGTTCCGCCGCGTCGTACGCATGCCAATGCCCCCGTTGCTGCTGGCCGACCGCGTCGTTTCCGTCGATGCCACCCCGCTCAGCATGGGCACCGGTGCCATCCACACCGAAACCGACCTCACCGCCGACAAGTGGTTCGTCTTCCGCGACCGTGTTTCGCCCGGCATGCTCGTCGAATCCGGCCAGGCCGACCTCCTCCTCATCTCCTGGCTCGGCGTCGATTTCGAAATGAAGGGCGACCGCATCTACCGCCTCCTCGGCTGCGAACTCACCTTCCACGGCGGCGCACCCGTCGCCGGCGACACCCTCGCACACGAAATCCACATCGACCGCCACGCCAAACAAGGCCCGGTCCGGCTCTTCTTCTTCCACTCCGACACCCGCGTGAACGGCAAGACACGCCTCTCCGTGCGCAACGGCCAGGCCGGCTTCTTCACCGACGAGGAATTGGCTGGATCCAACGGCGTCCTCTGGAACCCGGCCGAGGCCGAGCCCACCCCGAACGCCGTCCTCCCCACTCCGTTCGTCAAGAACGTCCGCAAGCGCTTCAGCATTGAACAGCTCCGCGAAGCCGCCATCGGCAACGCCTGGGAATGCTTCGGCGACGGCTTTGAATTTGCCGGAGCGCACCAACGCGGCCCCGGCTTCTCCACCGCTGGGAACCTGCTGTTCGAGGAGATTTTGGCCCTTGATTTCAACGGTGGCGAGTGGAAACGCGGCTATCTGAAGGCCCGCATGCCGCTCCGTCCCGACAACTGGTTCTTCGCCCCGCATTTTAAGGACGATCCCTGCATGCCGGGCACGCTCATGTTCGACGGCTGCATCCAGACGATGGCCTTCTACATGATGGCGCTGGGCGATACGATCTACCGCGACGGCTGGCGTTTCGAAGTCGTCCAGGATACGAATTACGTGCTGAAGTGCCGCGGCCAAGCGATTCCGTCGTCGCGCATCCTCGATTACGAGGTTTTCGTCGATGAATACGTGCCCGGCCACGAACCGATCCTGTGGGCCGACGTCCTGTGCACCGTCGACGGGTTGAAGGCGTTCCACTGCCGCCGCCTCGGATTGAAGCTGGTCCCCGGTTTCCCGCATGACGACAACCCGGATTACATGCCGAAAACGGTGGACAACACCGAGGTCGCGATCATGAACGGCGTGCGGCAGGACTACACGGCGCTGCTGCATTGCGCGGTGGGTCCGCCGAGCTTGGCGATGGGCGCGCCGTTCGCGAAGTTCGACCAAGGGTACCAGTTGCCGCGCCTGCCCTCGCCTCCGTACCATTTGGTGACGCGCGTGACGTCGGTGCATGGCGAATTCGGGGTGGAAAAGCCGGGCGCGTGGTTCACGTCGGAGTTGGACGTGGACGGCTCGGAGTGGTTCTACCAGCAGAACGGGACGCCGGTGATGCCGTTCGGTGTGCTGATCGAGTCGGTTTTGCAGCCGTGCGGATGGCTGGGGTCGTATTGCGGGACGGCGCTGCACTCGGACCGGACGGTGTATTTCCGCAATCTGGACGGCACGATGACGATCCACGGGCCCATCACCAAGCCCGCGCCGGGGACGAAGAAGACGCTGAAGACGACGTCGCGGATGACGAAGTTGAACTCGTCGGGCGGTATGACGATCCAGTTCTTCGAGGTCCACACGACTTTGGACGGCAAACCGCTGCTGGATTCGATCACCAGTTTCGGGTATTTCAAGAAGGAGCATTTGGCGCGCCAAGTGGGGGTTCCGGCTTCACCCGAGGAGATGGCGGAGCACACCGCGCCTTCGTCGTTCCAGGTGGATTTGAGGGCGACCCCGCAAAGGCTGATGCCGACCGGGAATTTGTTGATGATTGACCGGATCACGGGCATGTGGGGCGACGCGGAGAAGGGTCAAATTATCCGCGCCGAAAAGACTGTGCTGCCGAACCAGTGGTTCTTCAAGGCGCACTTCTACCAGGACCCGGTGCAGCCGGGGTCGCTGGGGCTGGAGGCGA
>CAITMP010000004.1 GCA_903893525.1 uncultured Acidobacteriia bacterium
GGCGTCCAGGGTTCGGGTCATGGATTCGCCGCGTGGTTTTTCGATTACGACAACGACGGACTGCCGGACCTTGTGGCGAGCAGCTACGCGATGTCGATTGAGGAGAGCGTGCGTACTTACCTCGGCCTGCCCCACAATTCCGCCACCATGAAGCTCTACCGCAACCTGGGCAACGGAACTTTTCGGGATGTTACCGAGGAAACCGGGCTGAACAAGGTCTTCATGCCGATGGGCGCGAATTTCGGCGATGTGGACAACGACGGATATCCGGATATCCGTTTCGGGACCGGGGAACTGTCTTTTGCCACGCTGCTGCCCAACGTGCTGTTGCACAACCAGGGGGGGAAGAAGTTCGTGGACATCACTACCTCCTCCGGCACGGGTGAGCTGCACAAGGGGCACGGCGTTGCATTCGCGGACATCGACAATGACGGGGATGAAGACCTGCTGGAGGTGATCGGTGGCGGGGTTCCCGGCGACAGCCATACGTTCCGGCTTTTCGAAAACCCAGGCCATGGCAACGACTGGATCAGCGTGCGGCTGGTGGGGGTGAAGGCGAATCGCGCGGCCATTGGTGCCCGGGTCAAGGTGACGGTGAAGAACGGTACGGAGACGCGGGCGGTTTATCGGACTGTGGGAAGCGGAGGGTCGTTTGGCTCGTCGCCTCTGGAGCAGCATTTGGGGCTGGGTAAGTCGGCGGAGATTCTGGACTTGGAGATTCAGTGGCCCGGGGATACGCAGCCGCAGAAGTTTGCGTCGGTGCCCAAGAACAAGGCTCTCGAAATCCGGCAGGCTGCAAGTGACTACCGTGTGATCGAGCGGCCCCGGTTCAAGTTGGGGGGCGTTGGTGGTGGCAAGGTTAACTAGACGGGCTGGGGTACTGCTCCTGCTTGTGGCCGCAGTGAGTCTGGCGGCCGCAAAACGTTATCCGGTAACCGGGATTGTACTGAAAGTGGATCAGCAGCGGCGTACCGTCGAGATCTCCCATGGCTCCATTGCGGGTTACATGGAAGCGATGGCGATGCCGTTTTCCGTTCTGGATACACGTGAACTGGCCGGTCTGGAGGCGGGCGCCTATGTGGACTTCACGCTGGTTGTGGAGAAGAATCGCTCGTATGTCGAACACATCCGCATCAATCGCGACGAAAGCTCCGAGCGGGAGCCTCTGCTCGCGCGCCGCCTGAAACTGCTGGAAGCCCCTCACCCCACCGTAAAACCAGGGGATGCCGTGCCCGACTTCACCCTGATCGACCAGTCCGGGCAGCGTGTGACGCTGTCGCGATTGGCGGGGAAAGTGGTGGCCGTGACCTTCATTTACACCAGTTGCCCGTTGCCCGATTACTGCTTCCGGCTCGCCAATAACTTCGGGCAACTGAATAAGCGGTTCACCGACCGCATGGGCCGGGACCTGGTGCTGCTCAGCATTAGTTTCGATCCGGTCCACGACCAGCCGAAAGTACTGGCACAGTATGCGTCGACTTGGAAGGCCGATCCGGAATCGTGGCATTTCCTGACAGGGCCGTTGGATGAAGTGAAGGCCGTTTCGCGCCGGTTTGGGCTGAATTTCTGGCCCGACGAGGTGTATGTGACGCACTCGCTGCATACCTTGGTGATTGATCGGCAGGGCCGGCTGGCGGCGGATTTTGAGGGGAATCAATTTACTGCGCGGCAGTTGGGGGACTATGTAGAAGTGTTGATGGCGGGCAAGTAGAATGAAGGTGGCATTGTCATGCACTTGGGAAGAGGCCTGAAGATGAACCTTGAAATACATAAGCCGGAACTGGTAAACCGTGTGAACGCTCACATCCTGACCGGCCAATTCCATGACGCAGACGATCTGCTCGAAAAAGCCCTGGATGCTCTCGATGAGAAATCCCAGCCACAGGTGACGGTGCATGGAAGTCTGCACGAGTTTTTCATGAACTCGCCGTTGCGCGGAGCGAACCTCGATTTGGAGCGAGTGCGGGACCACCCGCGCGCCTTTGACCTCGAATGAGAGGGTATCTCATCGACACGAACGTTATTTCGGAATACAGCCGCGAACGATTGCCTCAACCGGGTGTTGTGAAGTGGCTGGATACGACGCCGGGAGCTTTGCAGCACCTCAGCGTCCTGACGCTGGCCGAGATCGAAACTGGAATTTTGCGCAAGGAGGACGGCAAGCGCCGCAGGGACTTGCAGCGTTGGTTCGACAACGACCTTCCAGCGCGTTTTGCGGGGCGCATTCTTGCATTCGATGCACGGGTTGCGTCACGCTGGGCTCATCTGACGGCGTCGCTGCTCGACAAGGGACGGCCCCTTCCGACCCTCGATTCACAGATTGCAGCAACCGCGCTGGCTCACGATCTCGTTCTGGTCACGCGTAACGTGAGAGACTTTGCGGGAACCGGCATTGCCGTTCTCAACCCGTGGGAGTTGCCATAGCGCCGTGAGGGTGCATCTTCCGGCCCTTATTTGCCCGTGATGAGAATTCCTCTAATCGAGTCCGCCACTCTCGGCAGGAAGCGGGGTATGATCGTGGTATGACCAAGTCGAAGATCGCGATCAGTCTGCCCAAGGAGCAGATCGCTCGGGTCCACCGGGAAGTCCGTGCCGGGCGAGCCGGTTCCGTTTCAGGGTATATTGCCGGGTTGTTGGCGGAACAGGAGAGACGCGAGTCTCTGTCCGAACTGCTACAGGACTTGATCGGGCAACATGGCGAGCCGGCTGCCAAGGACATCAAATGGGCAGAACGCGTACTCGATCAGCCGCGGGGTTAGTTCTGGATACTGGCGCGCTGATTGCACTGGATCGCGGTGATAAGCGGATGATAGCCTTGCTCAATCGGGCTTTAGCCCAAGGCAGGGTTCTTCGCGTGCCTTCGGGCGTCGTGGGGCAAGCTTGGCGCAACGGTCGCGTTCAGGTTACTTTAGCGCGGTTCCTGCGGAGCGAGGAAGTTGAGATTGTTCCTCTTGACGATCATCTTGCCCGCGCCTGCGGAGAACTCTGCCGTGCCGCAAGGGCTTCGGATGTTATTGACGCGTCCGTCGTGTTAGTCGCCCGGGAGCGGCGGGATGTCATAGTAACCAGCGATCCTGATGATATACGTCAACTAGATCCAGCAGCTCAGATCGTTACGCTGTAACTCTTCCGCAGGATCGGCCACTAGGAAACGGCCCCAGACTGTTGCGGTGGCAGGCGCGGAAGGCTTGCCAGCCCAGGCGCGAGGGCCGAACGTTCCTATGCTCCAGTGAGCCTTTCGCCCCCCTCCCCGATTTCCGGCAGGTAGCGCCAAAGCGATTCAATGATTGATATTATGGAACTCTCTCCCGTGCTGCTCCCGCGCAAAGCCTTCCTGATCTTCGGTGCGAACTTGATGCTGCTTTCCGCAGCGCTGCCTCTCAACAGTCAACAGTCCGCCAAACCGGAGCCCCGCGCAGCCAGCCCCGCGCAGTCAAACCGGGTCACATTCACCGAAGTCGCCGCCCAGTCCGGCATTACCTTCCGCAACGAAAACGGGGCCTCGGACGAGAAATACATGGTCGAAACCTTCGGCTCCGGCGTCGGCGTGATCGATTTCGACAACGACGGTCTGCCCGACCTATTCTTCGCGAACGGAGCCGACCTGGCCCATGGCAAGCCATCGCCGGGCAATGTGCTCTACCGCAATCTGGGCAACGGGAAATTCGCGGATGTAACCGCCAAAGCGGGCGTCGCGGGTAACGGGATGTTCGCGACCGGCGTGACCGTAGGTGACTACGACAACGACGGCAACCTGGATATCTACGTCACCGGCTACGGCGGCAATCAACTGTTCCGCAACAATGGCGACAGTACCTTCAGTGAAGTAACGGCCAAGGCCGGAGTGGGCGGCGGTGGGTGGAGCAGCAGCGCCGCCTGGGTGGATTATGACCGCGACGGCTACTTGGATCTGTTTGTGGGTCGCTACATCGAATACGATCTGCGCAAGGCCCCATACTGCGGATACCACAAACCTGGCTACCGCATGTATTGCGATCCACAGCAGTTCGACGGCACCCCGGCATTGCTCTACCACAACAATCGAGATGGCACGTTCACGGAGGTCGCCCGCAAAGCCGGTGTGGCGAATCCGGCGGGAAAGAGTTTGGGGGTGGCCATCGGCGATGTGGATGGCGATGGATGGCCCGATATCTTTGTGGCCAACGACGGTGTCCGCAATTTCCTCTACCACAACAAAGGCGACGGCACCTTTGACGATATTACGTATGGGGCCGGAGTCGGTTTCGACATGAACGGCAAGGCTCTGGCCGGGATGGGTACCGAGATGGTGGATCTGGATGGCGATGGCTTGCCGGATATCTTCTTTACCGCCTTCTCGGGTCAATACAACCCGCTCTTCCGCAACCTGGGCAAGCTGGTTTTTGACGATGTTACGGTCAAGGCCGGATTACCCACCAGCATGAAGACGCTTGGCTTCGGGGCGAAGGTCTTCGACTACGACAATGACGGCTATCCGGACATCTATGTCACCAACGGACACGTCACCGACAATGTGAACCTCTACGACCCGAAGCTTTCCTACCGCCAGGCAGACTTGCTTTACCGGAATGTGGGTGGTGGCCGTTTTCGCGACGTCTCGGCGGAAAGCGGCCCTGCGCTACGCATTGCGCACGTGGGCCGGGGCTTGGCAGTTGCGGATTTCGACAACGACGGCGACCTGGACGTGGTGGTGAGCGATGCCGGGGGGAGTCCGCTGCTGCTGCGCAACGAAGGAGGCAATCGCAACCACTGGATCGGTGTCCGTGCCCGTGGCCGCGAGAGCAATCGTTTCGGGATCGGCGCGAAGGTACACTTGTCCAGTGGGGGCCGGACCCAGCTGCGGGAGATCAATCCTTACGGAAGCTACCTCAGCACCAGCGATACCCGTTTGTATTTCGGGCTGGGGAACGCAACGCTTGCCAGCATCGAGATCGAGTGGCCCAGCGGGAAGAAGCAGAAGATCGACAACATTCGTGCCGGTCAGATTTTGTTACTGGATGAGTCTGATGCGACGCGCTAACGGCCTGATTGCCGTGCTCCTGCTAGCTCCCGTCTTGGGCTGGGCGCAAACTCCCCGTGCCGATCAGCAAGGCGCGCAACTGGGTGTCGCCGCTCAGCACATGCAACAAGGGAAAACCGACTTGGCGATCCGCGAGTGCAAGAGCGTGCTGGCGGCGGATCCGCGTTCCGCGCCCGCACACATGCTGCTGGGATTGGTGTACCTTTCGCAGGGATCGACTGCGATGATGGGCGAAGCGAAAGCAGAATTGCAACAGGCACTGGATCTCGATCCGGAGCTTACGTGGGCGCGCTTCTACCTAGCCCGGCTCTATCTTGACATGGGACTTACGGAAAAGGCACAGGATCAACTGGAGCGGGGTCTGAAACAGAGTCCGGGGCTACCCCACCTACTTTCACTGCTGGGTGAAGTGCGGCGTAAACTTGGAGATCCCCGCGCCTCCTTGGAATTGAACGGCAAAGCTCTACAGGCAGACCCGACGATGACCCCGGCGCACTACTTCCTCGCGCTTGCCTATATGGATTTGAAACAGGAGCCGGCCGCAATTGCCGAATTCGAAAAGGCCATCCGCTCGAACACCGTCACACCGGAGATGTTCAACGCCTTGGCGTCGCTGTATCTCAAGAAGCAGAGGTTCGCCGAAGCGGAGGATTTCAGCCGGAAGGCGATCGCACTGGACCGCTCACGTCCGGATGCATACCTGACCCTGGCTCGGGCCTACAACGCCCAACATCTCAGTGAGAAGGCGCTGGAGGCAGTCCGTGCCGCATTTCCCGAGGGCAAGGAGTTCCCCCCGTCCGAGTATTACCAGGGACTGCAGGCGGATCTGGCGGTAGAGCGCGGAATAGCGTATGCGGATAGGAAACTGTACGCTCAGGCGATCAAGGAGTATACTCGCGCCCTCGATTTCGATCCACTCCGCGCTGGCATCCACCGGCGTCTGGCGGAACTCCAGCTACAGAGTGGAAATCCGGCCGCCGCTGCTGTGCATACCAAGGAAGCGGACAAACTCGAGAAGGCCCAAAAGTAGGAACCGTGTTCCTTG
The DNA here is from genome assembly GCA_903893525.1 of uncultured Acidobacteriia bacterium. Classification (GTDB taxonomy): domain Bacteria; phylum Acidobacteriota; class Terriglobia; order Bryobacterales; family Bryobacteraceae; genus BOG-234. The sequence continues at coordinate 6,066 of CAITMP010000004.1, forward strand.
ACGTCAGCGACCGTTTGGGTAGCGACACTCGCTTCCCCAAGAAATAACGCTGCTGGCCCATCCCCGATTCGCAGTAACATGAAAGCATTACGCGACACCTTCTAATTACCACATTTCTATGCGGCTCGACCGCGCTCGGACAGACCACCGATACCTCGGCGACGTATGTTACCCAGTCGGGCATGGTAGGACTGCCGCCCCCAACTCCCTTGCCAAACGGAGGCGATAATTCGGCAGGCACGTACCTTTCCGGGAGTGTCGCCATTGAAGGCGGGGTCGTTGCGCCACCGGGAATAGCGATTGAGCTGGCGTGCTCGAATTTTGCGCGAAAAGTGGCATCCACAGACAGCAAGGGGCAGTTTACCTTCCGCTGGGGCGGAACCTCGAATCTGGCATCGGACGCGTCCGGATCCGGCCAGCGGAGTACGTCCCCCTTACTGGGCATTTCCTCCGGAGACGCAGTAACAGGGTTGCGAACGATTGTGAGTTGCGACCTGCGAGCAAATCTCCCGGGATACAGGTCCGATTCGGTCAGCCTCACGGATCGCCGGGTATTGGAGCATACGGATGTCGGTGTCATCCTTCTGCATCGGGCCTTTACCGTGGATGGCCTTGCTGTTAGCAGCACCTCATTGAATGCGCCGAAAAAGGCCCGCGAGGATTACCAGAGCGGCTTGAAGGCCATGAGGTCGGGGCGGTCGGAGGCAGCGCTGAAGGATTTTCAAAGGGCAATCGCGGCGTATCCAGAGTACGCGAGTGCTTGGATTGAATTGGGGCGCGTCCGGCAGATGCTAGGTTCCGCCCAAACGGCACGGGAGGCTTGGAGAAAAGCGGTCGAGCTCGATCCGAAGCTGCCCGGCGCATATGTAGAGCTTGGCCTTGACGCGGGACTAAGCCACGACTGGAAGACGGCGACGGGATATCTCGATCAGGGGCTCAGGCTCGATCCTGTGCACTATCCCGAGGCATGGTTCGGCAGTGCGGTAGCGCATTACTACCTTGGCGAATTCGATGCCGCGGAGAAGAGCGCGCGCGAGGCGGTTCGGCTCGATCCAGAGGGGAGAAATCCGCGCGCCGGTTATGTGCTGGGGATGGCGCTCGCACACAAGGGTGACCGTGCGGGTGCCGCGATTGAATTGAGGCGTTATCTGAAGGCGGCACCGCAGGCTCCGGATGCGGAATCTGTGAAGGCGCAGCTGGCTACGTTGGAAAGCAAGGGTGTGCCCACGAAATAAAAAAGGTGCGCGCCGTGTTGAGCGGCGCGCACCGGTTGGAGTTGCGTTTGAAGGACTGAAGATCAGCAGAGCCTAGAAGGCTACGCGGACCTCCAGTTGGATGCTGCGCATGCCCATCGCGCTGTTGGCAGCGCCGAAGCCTGCGTTCTTCGGTAGTTGGCGACCCGAAGCGATGGAGCCGTCAGCGTTGTACTGACTGTTCTGCAACACCATGGCGGTCGGGTTGTTGAAGGTAGCGGTCCCGTTGCGACCGTTCAGAATCACCGCGTTGAGGGTATTGAAGATATCCGCACGGAATTCGAAGCGACGCGCTTCCTGGAACTTCCAGAAGCGGAATCTTCTCACGATGGAGTTGTCCACGTTCTTGATCGCGCAACCGCGCAGGTAGTTGCGGCCCGATTCCAGACCCACGCTGCCGTAGGTCGGTCCAGTCACTGCCGAAGCCTTGAACTGGTTGAAGGGATCGCTGGAGCAGCCGCTGCCGAGGTTGCTGCCCAGAACCACTCGACCGCCGTAGTCCGGAGACCCGGTGAGGTTCACATTCGCGCCGTTGGAGTTATAGCCGTAGCCGAGGCTGTAGGCGGTTCCGGAAGCTGCCGTCAGGATACCCGACAACTGCCAGTCCTTGGTCAACTGATGAACGAAGCTACCCATGGTTTTGAAGCCGGTCGGTTCCCAAGTCGAGTTGACCTTGAGGAAGTGCGGGCGACGGTCGAGGGTGTTGTTCAACGCTTCGTACTGCGCTTGGTCGGAGCGCACCGAAATCGTTCCATCGGCGTTATGTGTATACCGATAGATCAGTCCGGTGTTGCCCTTGAGCGACATCCCATACGTGTAGGCAGCGGCGAACGAAATCCCATGTGCGAATCGCCGATTCAGGGTTGCCTGCATCGAGTGATACGTGTCATGGAAGCTCGTCGTGTTCTGGTTGATGACGCCCAGACCTGCGTAGGGACGGAGCAGGTTTGTTGTGTAAGCAGACCCACCCGCAATGCTCGGCGTGCCGAGAGTCGGATCCTGGTACTTCGGCAGATACGCCGTTCCCAAGTCAACTGCGTTCTGGTTTTGCAAGTCTCCATTCTGCAGCGCTCCCAGCCTGTTATAGCCATGGTTGCCAACGTAAGAAAGATCGGCGACCAAGGCCCACGGGAGTTGCTTCTGGACGCCGACGCTCCACTGGACTGACGATGGAACCTGTGCCTTGTACTGCCAGGTAACCAGTCCCGGGACGGGCAGCGGGCTCAAGCCGCCTTGGCCGAGCGACGCCAGATTCCCGTTGCGCAAGTCCGAAGCCGTTGCGGCCGGCGGATTGCCCGGAACCGAGAAGACCGTATTGCCATCGGGCCGGTCGTAGAACAACCCGGCGCTGCCGCGGACTACCCAGTCGGACTTCCCTGTCACGTCGTACGCAAAGCCGAACCGGGGTGCGAACACCACTTTTGGCCAAACGTAATTCGTCTTCTCGATGCCCTTGCCGGCAGCTACGATACCGTTCAAGGTAGTACCCGTGCCGGGAACAGGAGTGCCGATCAGCGCCTGCGTGTTTGCCGCGCCGACAGCCGAGACAATCTGCCCGGTCAGCGGATTCTTGGCGTTGCGAGCGTTGCCCGAACAGGCCGTCGCACCGTTGTTGCAGCCGGCTGTATAGAGTACGGGTGCGTTTGCGGCCTTCCACTGATCGACGAAGAAGTTCGACGCCGTGCCGTTGATGTCATACTGCGGGCCCTGATTCACAAAGCGCATGCCGTAGTCCAGCGTCAGGCGGCTGCTCACTTTCCAGTTGTCCTGGACAAAGCCTTCGAACTGGTTGTAAACCATGTCGCCTTCGATGAACTTGGACGCCTGCTGGTACTGCGTGAAGATTCCGAGCGCGGCGTTCGCGTAGCCAAAGCCGCTGTCCAGAATATTGGTCGTGTCATTGCCGAAGTTCACGTTCCCCTGGAAGCTCGCGCTGGTACCCACATTCTGCGCCTTGTAGCTGTGGTTCAGGTACGCGCCAGCCTTCAACGTATGCCGGCCCACGATCTTGGTCACACTGCCTGCCACATCCTGGGTTTTGTTGATGTTCAGCCAGCCGGGGAACTGCAGGTTCGGAGGCGCTGCTCCAATCAAGCTGCCCCAGCTGAAGATCGGAGGCAGGTTCAGGCTCTTACCGTCCCAGAACACCGGCTTCTCTTTCTGGAGCACGGTGTAATCGTAGTAAGCGGGATTCACCACTCCGGCGTCCGGGTACAGCATCGGGAAGCCACCGAGAGTGTTCAGCCGGTTCGACGCTGGACTCGTGTCGAGACCGCCGTTGTTGCCGCCCGCCAGCTGGTTCTTGATGCTTCCATAGGTCACTTCAAGGAAGGTGGTGGGAGAGATCGTCCAATCGAAGGTAGCCCCGAGGTTGGTGATGGTCGGATACGGCACGTAGGCGTCGTTGAAACCGGGGAGAGACCCGATCTGAACTACCGGACGCTGAAGCTGGCCGGAGTATTTGCCCGAGACGCGGATGTTCGGTGTGAACTGATAGTCCAAGCGGACGACCGGCTGCTGAGTCAGCTGATTGTAAGCGGCCGGATTCTGCTGGTAGTTGTAGTTGGTGCCTGGCGCCTGCGCGATAGTCGGCAGCGGGTACTGGTTGAGCACCGCGACGCCGGGCGCATACAGCCGGCTCTTCGGGATGACTTTGCCGGCAAAGGGCGTCCCGACAGTGCTGTCCATGAGATTCGGGATCGGGTTGCCGTTCTGGTCTGCGCTCTGCGAGAAATCGCCAGCCCGCTCAAGCGCGCTGGGCAGCCGCAACCGGACGACGCCGCCGCCATTGGCGAGGATCGACTGGGGCCTGTATTCATGCGCGTAGAAGAAGAAGAACTTGTTTTTCCCGTTGTACAATTTCGGGATCGATACGGGACCGCCGATGGTGTAGCCGTAGGTCTGCAGACCCGTGAACACGGGGGTGTCGCCGTTTTTCTGCGCAACCCACGACCTGGAATTCCATGAGGTATCGGTGAAGATGCCGTAGCCGGCCCCGTGGTACTGATTTCCGCCGCTCTTGGTGACGGCAGTAATCTGCATTCCACTGGCTCTGCCGTATTCGGCCTGGTAGCCCTGGGTGAGAACCTTCACTTCGCCGATCGATTCGATGTTCAGCGCGAGCATCTGGCCATTGTTGCCCGTATCCATCGCCGAGACGCCATCCATCATGATGTTGTCCTGGCTTTGGCCGCCCAGCCGAGCTGTGCTGCCGGTGCCGATCGAGCCGTCCACCCCTGGGGTAAATGCCACGGCATTGAAGAAGTTTCCATGCTGGATGGGCAGGCTCTCGATTGCCTTGGTTTCAATCGCATACGAGCGTTCGCCGGTCTGCGTTTGTAGAAGCGCTTGTTCGGCGCTGATCGTTACTGTTTCGGTAGTTCCGCCGACCTGAAGAGCGATCTGGGGAACACCGACACGGTCGCCGCCCGATACCGCGATGCCCTTGACGATCGCTGTCTTAAAGGCGGGAGCGGTGACTTCGATGCTGTACGTGTCGGCTGTGACGTTCGGGACCACGTAGTCGCCACTACCGTTGGTTTTGACTGCTGCAGTCCTGGTATTCTGCGACTCGCTGATCAGAACGATCTGTGCAGCGGGAATGACAGATCCC
>CAITMP010000005.1 GCA_903893525.1 uncultured Acidobacteriia bacterium
TCATCGCGGGCGGCAAGAACGTCAACCTGCCCTCGAAGGAACACTCCTTGGTGCTCAACTTGGACGATGTCAACAAGGACATCCAGCATGATTTGGATAGCCAAGGCATCGCCAAGACGGCTCGTGAAGAGCAGCTCCGCGCACGGAATTGACGGTCAAACATATCTCATTACATTGACTGGAATCGTTCATTTACATAAACTTAGAGATGTTTGATACTTTCAAACAGAAAGACGTTTCTCATGAGATTCCATCGGGCGGCACTCGCCCTCGTCTCACTCAGTTTCCTATCCAGTAGCCTGTTTGCCGGCAGCATCAACCTCGTGGCCAACCCCGGCTTTGACACTAATCTGAATGGCTGGACCTCGACGTCCGATCAGAACGGGGTGTCCTGGGTTTGGAATAACCACACGGCCAAACTCTTCGCCTTGTCTCCCGCAGCATATAACGTTTCTCTGACGCAGACCGTGTCGGGTCTCACTCCGGGTGATCAATACCTGCTTAGTTTCGACCTAACGGTGAACTACCTCCTCGTCGGTTACCTCGATTGGAGTTTCGGCACGGATTCGGGGAGTGTCTTCGTATCCTCACACCCATCCATCACTGTTACTGCGACATCAGCCTCGGAGCTATTGTCTTTCTCGGGCAATGTATTTTTTGGCTCCCTAATGCTGGACAATGTTTCGGTAGCTGCAGCAGCTCCCCCCCCCTCCGTGGGCGGAGCACCCGAACCGGCAACATGGATCCTAATGGGTTCGCTAGTAGCCATCGCCAGCGGAGCGCGCAGAACGCGTTTTGGGCAGATCTCCAGTTAACCCGCCCGGCTCCAAGCACATCGGAACATGAATGTTGTAGGCCGAACGGTACCACCCGTTCGGCTTTTCCCATTCCGGCCGAAACTGGGCAGAGGCCGAGGACTGGTTTGGAGGCCACTGCGCGGACCATCATAGGCAATTAAGACGATGCAGACCGCATTATCGTTGGCTTGGGTGCGAAGATGGGGACTTGCCAATGCCGCCGTTCGTACCACTCCACAGTAACCCGCATGCGCTGACGATTCTCGGCAATTTCTGGCCGAGGGACTACGATTTCTCACCGTATCCGATGCAGCAGAGGCTGATCCGGACCGACCCTGACACTCAGGTGTTGGTTCAGACCCAGCGTCCCGTGGGAATCGCAAAAGGCGAGGTGGTGCTCCTGCACGGACTAGAGGGGGGCGGCGATGCCGGTTACATCCGCAGCATGGCGTTCCATGCCCTGCAAGCGGGGTTTGTCACACACCGGTTCCACATGCGGACGTGCGGGGGTACTGAAAAGCTCTGCAAGACGCTTTACCATGCGGGACTGACGTCGGATTTGCGGTCCTTTTTGGAACATGAGCCGAAGGGGATTCCGCGTTACCTGGCGGGATACTCGCTGGGTGGCAATGTCGCACTGAAGTTGGCGGGCGAGCTTGGTCTAACGACGCTGATCCAAGGGGTCTGCGCGATCTCAACGCCGATTGACTTGGCGATGGCGGCGCGTCGTATTGGCCAGCGTGACAACCTGTTGTACGAAAAACGCTTTGTTGCGCGGATGAAGAAGCGGGTGATCGGCACCGGCAGGTACACCGCTGCCGATCTGGCGGGAAAAGACACTCTGTATGCCATCGACGACACCGTGACAGCCCCGTCGTTTGGTTTCGGAACGGCCGACCATTACTACACCACGCAGTCCTCCCAAAATTTCCTGGGCAATGTGCGTGTACCGTCCCTGTTGATCCAATCCAAGGATGATACGTTCATCCCGTTTGCGATGTATGGGCACCCGGCATTCCGTGAAAACCCCTGCCTCCGGCTGGTGGCGACGGAACACGGGGGGCATTTGGGATTTTTGTCCCGGAATGCCCCCCGGTTCTGGGCCGATGAACGGGTCGTCGATTTCCTGTTGGGATTGAGCAACCACCCTGGTCGTCATTAGCGGACTTCGAGCAATTCCGGATTGGCGACCGAAATCACCGCACCCGCCGCATTCAAGTATTGGACGGTGTACCAGTGGGCCCCCTGCCTGGCATCCGCCGAGATTGTGCACGGCGAACTGGAGCAGGAGAAGGCATTCGTCGATCCCGAAGGCTGGGTCACAACCACCCGTGCCGCCGTGGCACCCGGGGTTGAGCCTAGGTTGAAGGCGATGGACGGGGACACCATCACGGCGGGCTGCAGGCCGCCAATCCGGACTGCGGGCCATTGGTGGGCCATCCCCATCCCGAAGAGAAACCCGACCCACTTGTAGCTCCAGGTGCTGTCGCTGTCCAAGGCGTTCAAATAGACCGAGTCGTAATATGGCCCGCCCAGTTTACCCCATTGCGAACCGTAGAAGCGATCACCAAAGGAGCGCACTGTATCAGTGGGATTGGCTTCATAGGCAACCCGGATCGCATTCTGCGCCTCGGCATTGAGCGTCCGCGCATGGCGCTTCGACTCGTCGTCCAAGGCGTAGGTGCAGTTGAGCCGAGGATTGATTCTGGGCTCGCAAGGACCAAAACCTCGAGCATAGCTAAGACCACCAGTGGGAGGGTCAAAACCTTCAGTGAGAACCCAGGCCGCGCTGGAAGATGCCAGGGCGGCGTAGTCCGTTGCAGTTGATCCGGTGGCTGCTTGGGACGCCAGCTTCATTGCGAAAACCTTCATCCCGAGCATGAAGGGCTGAACTCCAAAGCCAATTTCGCCACTGCGATACGTTTGGTAGGCACCCGTAGCACCTTGCCAAGGACGATCGAGCTGAACCGTGTTGCTGTCAATCCATTTGCAGGCATAATTGATGTTCATGGTGGAGTGGTCATTCGAGTCCTTGGCGAATGCGTTGAAGCCAATGTCGCTCTCAATCTGGTATGTATAGGTGCCAGAGTCGCCGTCATAAGCTGAGTCCATTGTAATGCTCGTAGATGAAAGGACCGTGTAGGTCGAATAGAACAGATACGGCTGCCCGTTCTTCTTGCCCATCACGGTGATTTTCACATTGGACGCAAAACCGGTGCCCGTTGCCGATTGGAGACCGTTCGTGACATCGATTGTGCCTGAAGATACATACCCACAGTAGGCTGGTGCAATACCGGTACCCGTGGCCGTCGCACTGCCGGCGGTCAGGTTCATGGTAAAGCTCGGTGCCCAGTAGGCTGCGGAAAACTCATTGTTGGGGCCCTTGCAGGACTTGTCACGGGCCAAAGCCTTGGTCAGGAGGGCCTTCCAATAGGATCTCTGGTTCGGCATATTCGGATCACCGGAATCAACGGGATCAAACATCGCCGCCAGGGCGATCCACGAGAGTCCGTACGCACCTTCCCGGAGATCCGAATCACAGGGGGGTAAAATTGCGCCGCCACTGTATGGACCAATTGCGGCACTATTCGCGAGATTCCTAATCGTGTACCAGTTGGATGCACGGCCATCCAAGACAGCTGCCGCAACCATGCCAGTAGCTCCAACCCTCCTAGGAATCATCCCGATCCACCCTTCATCGAAATCCGGAGCAGTCGGAAGGTAGTCACCAATTTTCCTTGCATTATCACGGAATAGCGTGTACCCTGAGCGGTAATATCCCGCGTAGTGTGCCAGAACTTCGTCATAGTAGTTCGGGCCGAATTCGGAGAACCAAGCGCCGGAGCTAGTGGCCCACAACTGGCTGACCTGGTCTGTGAAGATACTAAAAATGTCATCGGTGTAGAGCGCCGTATCACTTTCGCACGAGGAAACGCCGACAGAAAACCTCCCTTGGGTTCCATCCGGTCGGAGCCAGCCGCGGACGAAACCCAGCGAGGTTCCAAGAACCGAGTACGCCATGCTTGAACCGGCATCGGCATCGGCTGGCCAAGGCCTCCCCAAGGTAATTTGGGTCGCGGATCCGACCTTGACGATAGAGGAGAAGAAGATGAACGGCTGCCCGGCGTGAGTACCTTGTATGCGCACTCTTAGGCTCTCGAGGTTGCCGTTCCAGCTAGTTCCGACCCCCGTGAGCGTCGTGGAACCAGGGGTTACTGAAACAGTGCCGGCTGTAGTTACAACTTGTCCGGGCTCCCCCGGTCCCGGGCACAGGACGCTGAGAAAGTTTGTGCCGACGCCTTTGGTCAACCTCTGTCGAACGTACGACTGGGCAGCCCAGGCCTGGGGGGCTGCAACCTTCTCGTACTGCCCGGCACGCCATCCACGCCCGTCGTAGCACACAGTCAGTACATTCCCGGCAGCACCGCAAATCCGCATTTCCTCGTTGGGTTGAATCGACGCCCCGTGAACAATGATGATCGTTGGCAAGACCGAGAAATCCAGCTTCGACGCGTCGGTAAGTGTCAGTGTCGTGCCCGTTGCGGTAACTGCCGACGCCAACTGAGTCTGCCGGGGAGTTGTCGCACTGGAGCCGAAGTAGGAAACGGTTCCTGCCTGGTTTGTTCCCCATCCGGGCGGGCTGATGGAGTCGATAGCTGGCTTGCGGACCTGTGCCGAGTGCAAAGTCATCTGGTCTTCGAATGGCCAAGGGTTTTTCCCGAAGGCAATCATTGGTCCGAAGATCAAATCGGCCGCAGGGTTGGCGTGGACAACAACACCATTGTCATCCGTGGCCACCGCTCCGAATTCCAAGTCCTGCGTAGCCTGCCTGCCATCCGCATCGCTGACCCGCAAGCGCACCGAGTAGGTGCCGAAGACCAAGCCGGTAATAACGGGCTTGGCTGCGGTCCTGTCCGACCAGCGAAGGGTCGATGGACCGGATAACTGCTGCCAAGCATACGTGACAGCGTCGGTGGCGTCCGCCATGGAAAAGCTACTGCTGCCATCCAGCGTGGCAGGAAAACCGGCGCGAAGCGACACCCAAGTCGACCACGACGGAGCATTGCCCGTGCGGGGAATTGAAGCCAGGCCCTGGTTTGGAGTAACACCGAAGGTCGCAGACGGGAACACAATATCCCGATGGTTTCCCGATCGATCCAAGGTGTCGCCGTCGAACGTGTAGTTGGCAAGCGTTGGACCGGATGATGCAGTGACCGGGGGGCGGCTACCCAACGGCAGCAAAGACGCCATTAGCCGGTAAAAGCCTATCTGAGCTGTTGTCTCGCCGCCGAAGCGTCCCAGCGTTCCGGTTGACGGCATCAGCGTGGAGATTGTTTGGGAACTTTGGCCATAGTTCCCGCCATCCGTGTTCCATATCTCGCAGGTAAAGAGCTTCGCGCCGGCGTCACTCTGCAACCGGACGACGACGTTGCTCCTCCCTGTCAAAGGAATGTCGCAAACACTGGGAGACACCGGCTCGTGGTAATCATACAGTCTAAGGTAGTTGTTTGACAGGACAGTCGCCGATGCGCCCAATCCGCCCATGTCCCACAACAGGGAATTGCCAATGGAAGCGGGCGGAAGGACCCAGTCGTGCAACTGGAATTCGACCCGCCACGACTGGTTCGCCGGCATGGTAGGGTCGGTCACGGGGTTGCTTCTCTTGCCCGGGGTCAGTATCAGTGACAGTCCAGCGAATGCTTGCTGACAGCCTACAAGCATCCATGCCGCCAGAATCGCTCGCGCTGCTAGTTTCATTGTGTTGTCTTTCCTTGATGTCATTGTAATTTGGAATGTGTGGGTCACCGAGCCGCCCTTCGCGCGGGTGACCCGCCCAATTTCATCCGGTAGGATCATGACACGGAGAAGTGAGAAAGGGAGTCGACATACCGGTTCGGACGCTGGCGAAGAACGACCTAAGCTTCCTGTTATATTCAACTTGCGGCAACTACAAAAAAATTGCGCGAGGCCGTGACTGGGCATTTGCGACCACGCAGAATCGTGAGTCGTCCAACACCTGCGCCTCAACGGGAAGCTCTACACGCTCCGGGAATAGGCCTATCAATCGGGCAGAGGCGAATTCGTTTACGCGGCTCGCTGGTGGATTGTTCTTGCGCAGTGGCCGTAGGGCGAATGGCCGACCCCAGTGATCTGTCGGAATGGAGCGCCGCCGATTATCGCGTGCCAAGCAACACGGGTTACCTCGCCCCAATCCAACGAGTCCTCGCGGTCCGACGAAATCTCCATCAAGATCTGCGGATCCTGTGCACACGTTGAATGAGACCACCCCCCACGATTATACAGATCGACGATTCTACAACGAATCTGCAGCCGACACCCAGTCGTTCCGAATTTGCCACGGCGCTGGCGAGGGAAACAGAGCTCGTCAATTCCCACCGGAACCGGCATGACGAAACGTTATTGGCAACAGCGGAAGATCCTCGGCTCCATATCCTGACGTTGCCTACGACTAGACAAGCCCGTTAAATACACTGTTTTATTTCAATATCTTAGGTACTGTCAAAACAAGTTTTCGCGTGCTGTCAACGATCATCCGCAATTACGGATTTCACCAACTACTCCCCCCCCACGATCTCCCGGAACTTCGAATAGCCAGCCCTGCTCACCGGAATCCTCGACCCGTCCGCCAAGATCGCCAGCCATGTGTCCTTGGTGTTCGGATCAATCCGCGTAA
>CAITMP010000006.1 GCA_903893525.1 uncultured Acidobacteriia bacterium
GGCACCTCGATAGCCGGCAACCGGATTCCGGCGCGGCTGTTCCCATTTTGATCCACGGCGGGAACGAGGCCGATGAAGGGTTTGCCAATCTTCGGCGGCTCGTTCGAGACAATTCCTTGGTCCCAATCCGGGCCGAAATCCAGTCGGTATGTCTTGAGATACGGCACCGGAAACCGCACACCGGGGATTGTCGGCCAACCGGCTTTCTCCGTAGGTACCAGCGTTCCGTCGGCGATGTGGGGAATGCGGCTGGGCGGAGCCGGGGTTCCTTCGAGCACCCATGCATCGAGGTCTTGCAACAATGCCCGCACAATCGGGCTGCGATCCACCGGATTGTTCAACGCGGCTGCGCCTGCCGGTTGGACGGGCGGGAACGGGCCGGCTCCGTGCGGTCCGGAGGACACGAAATAGATGCGCGAATCGGCGGGCGGCTCGATGTCGCGCAGGCCAGCCGGGTCGGTGTGGATCAACGACCCGGCGCGATTGAAATACTCGGAATTGCTGAAGATGTGCATGATCTTCGGCGCAACATGGCGAGACGCGGCCCGGCCCAGCAGCGAGTCGGTCCGTCCGGTTTCGGGATCGGTCGCCGGTCCATCTGTGAACGGAAACATGTCGGCTGGGTAGAAAACGTTGAAGAATTGCTCCGCATCGCGGGAAGCCTGGGCAAAGCGATGGTTGAAGGAGCCCCGGCCCGCGCCACCCACTTCGTCAATGACGCCGTCGAAAACCTTCCGATTCTGTTCATCCTCGTTGAAGCCTTCATAGAGGAGGTGCCGGAGCAGTCGGCCGCTTTGCGACACGCCCCAGCCGTAGGCGACTCGAATCCCCTTGAGCGGATTGGCATCGGTCCGATCGAACTTCAGGAAGCTGATCAGGTCGCGCGTGCCGGCCAGCCCGGTGCCGACGACCCGTGGATCGCGGGCCCGATAGACGACATCATAGATGCGGCCGAGTTCAAAGCCCCCGTCCGCCGCGACGCCGGAATCGCCGACAAAATGCCACTTCGACCTTGGAATGATTTTCGGCGGATCCGTGGGACGGTCCCGGACGGTCATCACGTTATCCGGACTGCCTGGATCGTCTATCAGGTAAGCGCGATGGTTGCGGTCCGCCAGCGGCTGCGTCGGGGAATTGGTGTTCGGAATGAAATTGCCGCGAACCAGACCGGTGATCGGCTTCCCGTGGTCGGAGGCTATGGGCATGTCCATGCGCATCTGGCCTTCGGGTACGTCCCACTGCCAACCCATCCAGAGAAGAGTGTAGCCCTGATTCATGAGCGCGCCGTCGCCGAAATCCGATTCCGTTTGCGGGTCGCCGCTGGGCTTGGCCTTCTGAAAGGTTCGCAGCATACCTTTGCCCCCGCGATTGCCCACTTCATAGAAGAGGCGGCCATTGCCATGGGCAGGGTCCAGAGGTTTCAGCATGTAGAAATCGGCGGTGAACTCCACTTCTCCACGCGCATTGCGCGGAGCAAGGTTGAGGTCGACGATGTTCTTGTTCATCGCCAGAGTGGGATCGAGCGCGAACTCGACTTTCCCGACCAGTTTTTCATAGGCGCCTGCGGGTCCGAACGATCGACCGTTCAGCACCTTCTCCCGACGCTGGATGTGGAGTGTGACAACGCGCGCCTCGGCTCCAGTCGAAAGGAGCGAAACCAGGACTGCGCCCAGTGCGATGAATCTCAATCTCATGCAAGAACCTCCGATGTCGGTTGTGAAACAGTGGGAGTATAGCAAGGCGTTGACTCCCGGACTCGGCGCAATCGGCGCCGGCGAAACACGTTACACTATTGGACATGAGCGTCGCTACGCTGATCTCGTTGGAAGAGTACCTCGACACCAGCTTCTCGCCCGATTGCGACTTCATCGACGGCGAGGTTCGGGAGAGGAACGTGGGGAAGCGACGGCATGGCTACGCGCAGTTTGAAATCGCAGGTTGGTTCCGGGAACGCAAGGCGCGGCAACGGTTGCAAGGATTCACCGAACTGCGCATGCGCATGGCCATGGGCCGCATTCGCATCCCAGATGTAGTGGTCTCCGAAATCCCCATCCCCGACGAGGAAGTCTTCACCACCCCGCCCTACCTCTGCATCGAAATCCTCTCGCCCGACGATACGCTTGCCTACATTCAGGAACGCACGGACGAATACCTCGCCTTCGGGGTCCCCAATGTGTGGGTGGTCGATCCGTGGAAACACCGCGGGTGGATCGTCACGCCCGGTAGTTGGGACATGGCCAGCGACGGGATTCTGCGCACCCCGGACGGTCGTGTGGCCATGCCTCTCATCGACGTGCTGCTCCCGTAGATGCTGAACGGTGGCTATTCGTACACCACAATCATTAGCAGCAGGTACCACGGACAAACGCTCCTTTCCCACCTGGCAAGCCTCTACCCACACTCAACCGCGCAAGCTTGGCAACAAAAGCTGGACAATGGCGAAGTCACCCTCGACGGCGTCACGGCCTCCGGAAGCGAATCGGTCGTTCTAGGCCAAACCCTGGTCTGGAACCGTCCGCCCTGGACGGAACCGGACGCTCCCCGGCATTTCACAGTCCTGTTTGAAGACTCCCATCTGTTGGCCGTCGACAAACCCAGCGGACTGCCCACCCTCCCCGGCGGAGGGTTCATGGAGAACACGCTGCTGCGCTTGGTGCAAGGGCGGACCCCGAGCGCAAACCCCGTCCACCGGTTGGGTCGGGCCACCACCGGTATCGTCCTTTTCGCCAAAACATCGCAGGCGGCCTCGAATCTATTCGCGAACTGGAACACTCCCAAGATTCAGAAGATCTACATGGCGCTGGCCCAAGGCCTCGCACAGCAAGACGCGTACGAAATCCTCACGCCCATCGGCTTGGTTCCACACCCGCTGATCGGGTCCGTGTGGGCAGCGAGCCCAAGCGGCAAACGGTCAAAGTCGTTAGCCCGTGTGATCTCGCGAGATGGCGGCAACACCATTTTTGAGGTAAGCCTGGGTTCGGGCCGACCCCATCAAATTCGGATCCATCTGGCATCCATCGGGCATCCCCTGGTGGGCGATCCCTTATATGGTGCAACCGGCCAGCCTCTGGAAAGTCTTCCCGGGCTCCCCGGCGATGGAGGTTATTTTCTGCATGCGCGATGCTTGAAATTCCAACACCCCATCAGCGGCGAACAAATCGATCTTGAGGCGGATTTGCCGTCCGGGTTCCCGTCGCATTCGGGAGGCGGAACGATTTCACCCCGGTAGGCAGCGGGTTGGTTAGTGGTTGGGGGCCTTGGGGTGGGCTTTTTGCCACTTTTGGAGGCGGCGTTCGCGGCGGTTTAGCGGTTGGGGGGCGGCGGCCTTGGGTTCGTTTTTCGGATTTTGGATTTCGGATTCCGGCGTTGGAGCCTGGTCGAGTTCCGGGGCGGGTTCCGGCAGTTCCTCCTGCGTTTTGGACTTGCGGTAGGAGAGGAGGGCTCGGGAAGCCCGTTCGTAGGCGCGGAGGTAGCGGGATTCGTACTGGTGGAGGAGTTGGAAGGCGCGGCTCTCCTGGGCGAGGGAGTTGAAGGCGTTGAAGGTCTCGAAGATTCCGGCGGGAGCGGGGACGCCGGCCTTTTCCAATTGCACGTCGAAGGCGACGGACTCCATGGCGAGGACGCGCATGCGCCGCCAGATGCAGGTGGCCATGGTGTCGACGAGGATGCGCTCGTGCTCGTCGGTCGGGCACCAGGTTTCGTAAAGTTGGGAGGAGAGTTGGACGTAGTCGGCACGGGCTTCACCGCTGATGGTGGTGATGGTGGCGAAGATCTGATGGCGCTGGGCGTTGCGGGCGGAGATGGCTTTTCCCTCGTCGGTGACGGGACCTTTGGATTTGGCACCGTTGCGGCGGGAGGCTTCGATTTGGGCCTGGGTGCGGGGTTTCGGGTTTTGGGTCGTGTTTTCCATCGCGCCGCGATTGTAATGCGCGAGGGGGTGGAAAACGAACTACGGGGCTTGGGGGCGACTGGGTGGCTGGGGCTGTTTGGCTTTTGTTTTCTTGTGGCTGGGGGGAAGTGAAATATTTCTGCGCAGGCTGTGACTGCATCGGGGCTCCTTGGAAATTCAGCAGAGGTCCAGCGCAGACCGGGCCTACAGGAGTCTTAAAACCCAACGCCTTGCAGCCGTTCGCGGCACACGGCTGCCGGTTCCGGAAACGGACACCAAATTTCCAGGAGCCGCTGCTGACGCGGAATCTGAATTTGGTGGAAGTACTACGGGAAATCGGGAATGCGCATGGGCGCACGCCGGGCGAAGTGGCGATCGCGTGGGCCCTGCGGCGGCCTGAAGTTACGGGAGCGATTGTCGGCATGCGTTCGCCGCAGCAGGTGGACGGGGTGATCGGCGCGGCGGAGTTCCGGCTGTCGGGTGGGGAAATCGAGACCATCGCGACCGCGCTGGCTGCGTAGGAGGAGTTTTGGAGACAGTAGGAACCCGTTCGCGGCACACGGCTATCGGTTCCAGCTGTCTCCTCCCTGACCGGGCAAAACTCTACAGGCAGTACACCGAAGGCCGGACGTATTACTCAGTGCCGTCGCGTTGCGGGCAGCAGTATGTGCGATGGATGCAAAATGCGCAAAACCATGACACTGCCGATCCTATCAGTCCTCGGCCAGGTTGGCCAGCTATTAGGCCGACAACAAAGCTGCACGGCGGTATAACGGCAATACACCAAAGGCAGATACTACTCACAATCTTTCCCTCCAAGCGCCATACGCGACCAATCCATCAAATGCATTCCCAGGAGTAAGCGGTTTACCAGCAGATGAGGCCAATCTCCACAGGGATCTTGCCCTCCGCGGCCGCCACCCGGTGCGCTGCCCGACCGGCGACTAATTCCCTACCGCTGTAAAAGCCAAACTCGCAGGCGAGTGACTCGATAAATTGGGCAGTCGACTCTGAAATGGCCGCACTAACCTCCGAGAAATCCACCTTGGGAAATAGTTCTTCAAGTGCCGGAAGAGTTGGCACCGAGATGTCCCGGACCGGCAACCCCGCAACATGGGCCAAGGTCACCATTGGACACCACAGGGAAGAGATTCAGGAATCAGCACCTACAACCACCTCATCGCCCAACGCGAACGAATGTGGTTGCGACGGCAGGCATGGCACTTGTAGGGATAGAACCCGAACAGCGAGAGAAACATTTGCCAACTGGAGACCCTTGAGAGGCGGCGCAAGGACAATGCCCCACATTGGCAAGGCGCGATGAGAATTGCGGGGACGCTATCTAACTGGGCCATTGCCCAATAGTGTCACCATTTCCGGGGATAAGCTATTTTTTGACGGTTGAAAACTAATGGGTATCGATGGAGCCCGGGAGCACTGGCTCGGCGGCCAAGAGGGCCTTTATCTTCCAAGCGGAAGTTTCAATCTTGTGCAGGTACCGACGTAGCTTGGCGTCGTCCCAATCTCGGCCGTAGCGTTCAATGGACTCGACTGCAGACAAAATCACGGTAAGTTCGGACCGGCATTCATGGACAATTCCATTCAATGGGGAGGGCTGAACGGTGCCGTCGTCAGAGGCCATGACTTCAGTATACGTACGCGGCGAGGCGACGCACGGCATCCAGGAGCAACCTCAGCGACAGCGGTTTGCCCAGAACCAAATCGGCACAACCTGTTTCGGGCAGCGAATCAGGCTCAAACCCGGTTACGAGGATTGCGCGCGGCGGGCAATCCAATTGCTTGGCCACCGCGCATACTTCGAGACCGGTTAGGCCGGGCATCGAAAAATCCGTAATCAGGATGTCCATTGAATAGCGTCCCGAGGCAAGATTCGTCAACGTATCGGAATCCGGGCGCACGTAGTATGGGTCAAAGCCTTCCTCGCGGAGGCAGTCCAACCAAATTTCCGCAAGGCTGTCGTCGTCGTCCACGATGAGCACCCGTATCATAACGTCGATTCCAGGAATTCGAGTGTGATGACCGTACCGGAGGACGGTGCTGTCTCGAATCTCCATGTAGCGCCCAAATGGTCCAGAATGGCCCGGCACACCGTAAGCCCACTGCCCTGCCGGAACTTGACCGGACCGGTTCCCGGTGCCCCGGCGACGGGCAGCATGGATTGCAGGACGGCGGTAGGGATTCCGGGACCCTGGTCCGACACGCGAACAAGGACACAGGGAGACGCAACAGAGACTTCGACAAGAACACCGGTACCGGGGGCGGAGAACTCGAAGGCATTGTCCACTATTTCCGATACGATCTTGGTGGTGGCCCGACGCGGCAGAAGCGCCCGACCGCCTTCAACGCGCACCGTCAAGTCACTCTCCCGCCGAGCAATGCGCGCGGTTTCCGTAGCTGCGCTGCGCACCGCATCAGCAACGTCGGCGGGCTCGTCACGACCGTCCGCATTCATCTTGTCCGTCGCAAGACGCATGAGGAATTCAAAATTCTCCACACTGCGGAAAAGGCGTCGGGATGAGTTTCGAATATCGGCTGAAAGCTCCTGGACGTGCGCTTGCCCCAGTTGGGTGCAATGCTCCGCGAGGACGCCCGAACAACCAACGATTCCGCGCAGTGGAGCCAACATATCCAGCGGGATACTTCGGAGAACCTCCTCCCCGATTTGGCGGAGGCGGGAACTCTGCCGCGAAGTCAGTTCATCGCGCCGCTTCAGCCTGGTGCGGATTACACTCAGCACCCCGTCGATAGTCCAGGGCTTGGTCAGATAGTCGTCCGCGCCAAGGTCCATCCCCTGGCGGAAGTCCTCGCGTTCGGACTTGCCGGTAAGAAACACAAGGGGAATCGTGGCGATGCGTGGATCGGCCCGGAGTGCGTCCAGAAACTCGAAGCCGCCCATGCCAGGCATGACCGCATCACAAAGAATCAGGTCCGGCACGGAATCCCGAAGGTACTCCAGGGCCGCCAGTCCATTCTCGGCGGTTGCGGTGGCGAAACCCTCGGCTTGGAGTATTTCGACAAGGTTTTCGCGTACGGCGGCGTGGTCGTCGACGACGAGGATCGTTTGGCCAGTCATACAGGACGGGGAGACGGCATCTATTTCAGGATACCCCCGGCTCCAACCGGCGACACTTTTTTGACCGTCAAAAACAGTGTATCCCGCCAATTGCCGGGTGTTTTCCCGGAACTCATGGATCTCCGGGGTAGCCGCCACGGTATCATAGTGGTCAATGATGCCCAGCGCGGAGAACATTGGAACAGCCAAGGGAGTAGCGGAGCAACCAGGTCAGCCAACACCGGATGAGTTGAACGCGGAGATTCAGAGAATCTGCAAACACCCCGAGTTCGCCCGGTCAAAGACACTCCAGAGGTTTCTCCGGTTTACGGTTGCCGAGACGCTGGCAGGTCGGGGTGAACTGTTGAAGGAATACGCGATTGCGCTCAGCGTGCTGCGCCGGGATCAGGATTTCGACCCGCGCAACTCATCCGTGGTCCGCAGCCAGGCAAGGATTTTGCGCACCAAGTTAGCCCTTTACTACGAGGCCAGTCCGAGTGCAGTGCGGATCGAATATTCGCCCGGTTCCTACATTCCGACCTTTCGTCTTGAAACGATGCCGACGGACCACACGGACCCACGGAGGATGATGGCATTCCACAGCCTTCGCACCCTTCTTTCGACCGCACGACTGGAGGCCGTGGAACCGACGCGTGAATTGCTCGAAGCAATCGCTGAGGAAAACCCCTCGTGCGCCGCCTCCTTGGCTGGCCTTTCGATCTGCCTGGCATTCAGCCAGTTGTTAAACCTCGATTCGGACTTGGGAGTCCAAGCAAATGCCAAGGGATTGGCCATGCGGGCTTTGGCCGTATCGCGCAAATCGAGCGAGGCGTGGACGGCAATGGGATTGATCAAGTTCGCGTTCGACTGGGACTTCGACGCGGCGGGCGAGTGTCTGGACAGGGCAACCGCGCTGGCCGCGCCGTCGGGTGCGACCACCGCCTTCGCTGTCACGCTGCGAGGGCTCCTGAACTTCCGCCAATCCAAGGACACCGATCCCAACGCCGGACGGCAAGAGCTGGAGGAACTTGGGCGCAAGGATCCGGAAAATGCTTTGGTCCAATGCGGTTTGGCGTGGATCGCATTCTGCGAAGGCAGGTACCCGGATAGCTTGAGCGCTCTGGACCACGCCGCCGCCATATCCCCGGATTGCGCACCGGTCAAGGGCTTGCGTCCCTTCGCACTGGCCTTGCAGGGAGATTACAAGGGTGCCCGGACCGTAGGCGAATCATGGACACAAACGGACTGGCTAGACGCGTGGCTCAACGTGCTGCAGGGACGGACGGAGGCCGCAAGCAAAATGATCCGACGTGCCGACATTGGAGCCGACGCAAGCATGTCGGCACAGCTGTTCCGGATGTGCATTCTCGCGGAACTGAGAGAGAGCGCCCTGGCGCGAACAATGGCATCGCGGGCCAAAAGGCAGCACAAACCCTACGCTCTGTTCATCGAGCCAAGCCAGCCCCAGCCGCCTCTTCGTCCAGCGCCGCATCGATCCCTATATCCATGGCAGCGGGACCAAACGTCTGCATCCGCCGAAGTGCTACCGCCCAGACTGGTGGCTTGAACGGCTCGGATTCCCTCCGGAGTTCGGACACAGGCAGCGGCACAGGGGGGATCGTCATTGTAAACACAGCCCCCTGCAGAGCATTCGGCTCGACACGGATGCTGCCGCCGTGCAACTCCGCCACCATGCGGCAGAACGGAAGGCCCAACCCCACACCGATTTGATGGGGCGTGTTCGCCTCGGAGGAAAAATAGGGCGCGAAGATCGACTCACGAAGCGCCTCGGGGACCCCCGGCCCGCCGTCGACAACGCGGAACACGAGAGGAGAACCCGGGCCAGCCAAAAGCCCTCCGCAAACCTCCACGCATTCACCGGAAGGGGTGTATTTGAGGGCATTGGAAAGCAAGTTTTCCAGACTGCGCCGCACCAGATCCGAGTCGATTTCGGCGACAACACCGTCCGGAAATGTGGATAGGATGGAGATCGACCGCCGCGCCGCCGTAACTCCCGCCCCGAGAACGGTCGACTGGACCAACTCGGATACGTCGCAAGCTACCCGATTGGCCTGCAATCGCCCGCTCTCCGATTTGCCCAACAACAGAATTTGGTCGACAAGGCCGGTAAGCCTCGACAGCCCATCCTGAATCCGCGCAAGATTGGCGGCGGAACGGGTGGACAGGTCTGAATCGGCACCAATGCTCTCGGCAGCTCCGGCGATCAAGGCGAGCGGTGAACGGAAATCATGGATGATCATGTGCGTGACCAAGTCCCGCCGCAACATGAGTTGCTGCAGTTCCACGTTCTGCTTGCGGATCCGCAGCATGGTGCGGATGCGCGCCCGCAGTTCGACCCCCGCAACCGGCTTGGTAATGAAGTCGTCCGCACCGGCTTCCATTGCCGAAACAAGAGCCCGACGGTCCGCCAGTGCCGAGAGGACGATGATGGGCATCTGGCTGGTTTCTTTTCGGGCACGCAGCTGGGTGCAAACCTCGAATCCCGTCATACCAGGCATCATCAGATCGAGCAGCACCAGGTCCGGCGTTTCGGCTTGGACCATCTCCAAAGCCCGGAAGCCATTCTCGGCACGCTGCAACCGATAATTCTCGACTGAAAGCATCGCTTCCAGAGTCTTGACGATCATGTCGTGGTCGTCGACGATCAAAATCGTGGTCTGCTGGTTCACTGGGCAGCCTCCTTTGGGTCGTGCCAGGTGTCGGAGAGAAGCGCTGAGAATATCACGGGTGCCAAGTAGATCTCCTTTAGGCCGACTGCATCCAGAATCGTGCGATTCGCTGGGACCTGCAGGGAGCTGACCCCGGCCAGCACTCCGTAGGGCTTCTCTCCGCTTTCCTGCTGCAATTTGGATGCCAGGGAAAGGGCCAGATCCTCGGAACCGTCCAAATCAATGAGGAGAATATCCATTGCGGGCTGGGTGCCCGACTGGCAGCCAGACGCCTGATAGCCCGAGAGGATGCGATCCAACGCGCCCACGCCGGGAATAACCGCATAACCATGTGCCTGAAGCACGGCACGGTATCTGGTAACGGCCAAGCCGCCGAAACTTACAATCACGCAGCGGTTGTTGGACGGCCGGTGATCCGCCGAAGCGTTCTCCGGCGGCTCCGCCACTTGACGCAGAGGCATCACCAGCGAGAAACAACTTCCGACTCCCGGCTCGGTCTCGAGCCGAATCCCCCCGGAGTGCATTTCCATAATCCTGCGGGCCATGCTGAGCCCCAGACCGGTTCCCGAAGTGGCACGGGCAAGACTGGAGTCCGCTTGGACGAAAGGCTTGAAGAGGAGCCTCTGCTGATTCCAAGGAATGCCCGGACCGTGGTCCCGAATCTCAAAAGTGATCAAGCCTTTGGAGGCATTGCGAGACACCGAGAATCCAATTTCCGTTCCCGTCCCGGAGAACTTGACCGCATTGGCGAGAATATTCACCAGTGCCTGGCGGATGCGGCGTTCATCCACCTCGACGTCGTACCCTTCCATTTCCATCCCCGGATTCGGACCAGTGGGTTCGAAGGCCACCAGAATCCGTTGATCCTTCTGGTCTGCCAAGGCCTTCACCATGTCAAGGGACTGGCCCACGACGGTTTCGACACCTTGAACGCTCCAATCGGCAACCATGCGTCCTGCCTCAATTTTGGACAGATCGAGGATGTCGTTGATCAAGCCCAGCAGGTGGGTGCTGCTGGATTGCATCACATCCAGGGACTCGGTCTGGGCCTCGGTCATGTTGTCGGAGAGGTCGAACCGAAGGACCTCGCACATTCCCATGATTCCGGTGAGCGGGGTGCGCAACTCATGGCTCATGTTTGCGAGGAAATCGTCCTTCATCTTCATGGCCTGCTCCAGCGCGCGGTTCGCCACCGCCAACTCGTCCCTGCTGCGCATCAACTGGGCCTGCGCCTCCATGCGCGGCGTCATTTCGAGACAGGTGGATATTACGTAGCCGCCGGGAAGCAGGCGAAGGGTGCCCTCGCCAGCCACCCGAACACCGTCCTTGCGCATCCAGAAGAGGGAGCCAACCCATCTTCCGGTATTCAAGACGGTAGGCCAAGCTTCTTGCTCCAGCCGCTCCAGTTCGGCCGGGTCGTAAAGCGTATGCCAGGAACGTCCCAGCAATTCGCTTACCTCGTAGCCGTGGAAGCGGGCGTACGCCTCATTGACGTAGAGGTATTTCGCATCGAGCAGAATGGACACGCCGTCGATGGCCGCGTCCATTGCCAGCGCCTGCAACTGAACTTCCCGGGTGCGCCGGGCCACCTCGCCCTCCAAACCGGCGTTGACCTCACGCAATTGCCGCTCAGCCTTTTTCTGCAGGGTGATATCCACCGCGAGGCACAATACGACGGGTCTGTCGGCAACCGCAGCGCTCTCAAGGTAGATTCGAAATTCCACCGGCGAGACGCCCGGCGGCCAAATAGTCCACTCCGTCACTTGGGAACCCAGCTCCCTCGTCCGGTGGATCAGCGCCAGAAAATCCTCCGCGCTATACGGCGGAGCGCCGAATGGAGTGGCCGCGTTCCATTCCTCCACGTCGGACCGCCCCGAACTCCGCAAAGCCGTTGCGTTGGCGTCCAGAATCTCACCCGTTTCGGCATCAAAAAGGAGCACCGCGAGCAATTCCGATTCGAAAACCTTGCGGAATTTTTCCTCACTCTGCGCCAATTGCCGGATTGCGGCCTTCTCCGCCGTGACATCGCGCGACGACAGGACAATTTGCTGGACTTGGCCGTCGATCCAGACGGGGCGGACTTGCGAGGCAATCTGGAGCCTCTTTTCGCCCACAGTCTGCTCGAATTCGATCTCCATCGGCGTGCCGTTCAGAACCAGCGGTCGGGCAGCATCGATGCGCGCCTTGACGGCCGGA
>CAITMP010000007.1 GCA_903893525.1 uncultured Acidobacteriia bacterium
GATGGGGATTTCCGCTCGGAGTGCGGTGAACTGGCGGATGGCGGCATCGAAATCGCCCTCGTAGTACCGGCAGATCCCGAGGAGGTAGGCCGCCTCCAAATAATGGGAATCGTTCCTTGTGACACGGCCCAAGTGGAGCGCCGCCGTCTTGTAGTCTTTTTTGCCGAAGGATATCCGTCCGAGTTGGAAGTTCGGCTGCGAGAACCGTTCATCGATGCGGACGGCCTGCGCGAACATGCGGGTCCGCTGATCCGGGGTGGTGGCGATGAGTCCCCGGATGTAGCTCTCCAGCGCGTCGAGCCGCACGGGTACGTGGTCGTGCAGGAAATTGGTTTCAGGAGGTGTCCCGTTGGGGCGCAGATTGCCCAACAGTAGCCACGAAAGCTTCAACTGGAGCTGGCTCAGGTTTTGGAGCAGGCCGGTTTGTTCGTAGACGGCTGTCTCGCGGAACTTGCGCAGGTCGATTGCGTGAATTACAACCTTGAACTCCGATCCAGGACCCGGCGCGGGACCGTTGACGGAGAACTCCCCGAACAGGACGGTTCCGGCGTCCAGGGTTTCGCCTATCTTCAGGACGGAAGCCTTGGTCAGTACGACGCCGGTCCGTAAGGAGAGGCGCCGGTAGACTTCCTCGCGCTCCTCGCGGCCCAACACCAGCAGACCGCTCTCGGAGAGGGATTCGCGGACCGCTTCGGCCACACTCTCGCCGATCCAATCGAAATTGGACGCTTGGGCGTGGTTCAGGTTGAACAGCGGGAGAACTGCGACCGTTTCCGCCGCGTTTGCGGCGATCGCAAACAGCAATAAGGCGAGGGCCAGTCGACTAACTCTTGGCTGCAAGGAATTTCTCCACACGGTCCACAACCTTCCCAATCACCTTCTCATCCGAGCCGAAGCCGCTGAAAAATTCCAAGCCAGGCTCTTGTCGGAACCATGTCAGCTGTCGCTTGGCGTAGCGGCGGGTGTCGCGGCGCGCGTAGAAAATGGCGTCCTTGAAGCTTAGCTGGCCCTTGGTCATCTGCAATGCCTGTTTGTATCCGATGGCTTCGAACGGCTTGCAGGTTTCATCGAAACCGCGCTTGAGGATGGATTCGGTCTCCTCCACGATGCCTTCGGCGAACATCTTCTCGAGGCGGGCCTCCAAACCAGAGTAAAGCCGGTCACGGTCGGGAAACAGGCCCAGCTTGAGAATGCGGAAGCCTTCCAGCGCGTCGCGGCCGCCGGAATAGACCTCGTGGACCGGTTTTCGGGAACTGAGGCGGATTTCGATGGCCCGGATGTTCTTCGGCGTGTCGTTGCTGTGGATGCGCGCAGCGGAAGGTGGGTCCAAACGGCGCAGGAGCCGGTGGAGGAGACCGGGTCGCTTGGACTCACGGGCGGAAAGGCGCTCGCGGAGGGGTTGGTCGCGCTCCGGGCCGGGGGCGAGGCCGTCGACAAGGGCCCGCAAATAGAAGCCGGTGCCTCCCGCCAGGATCGGAAGCCGTCCACGGGCCGTAATTTCATGTAAAAGCTGCCGTGCTTCGCGGGAATAATCACCGGCGGTGAAGACCTCATCGGGGTCGCGCGCGTCAATCAGATGGTGGGGGATGCCGCGGCGTTCGGGAATCGGGGTCTTGGCCGTACCGATATCGAAGAAGCGGAAGACCTGGACGGAGTCGCAATTGACGATTTCGCCGTTAAAACGTTCCGCCAGCAGCATGGCGAGGTGGCTCTTGCCGGAGCCCGTCGGGCCGACCACGGCAATAAAGGGAGGATTCGTTTGCAACTGTGTGACCAGATTCAGCGTTATACAATGATGACGTACGCTGCAGATGCAGGCAGTCACCTTTATTTTAGGCGACCGGTCTTTAGGGGAAGCCTCCGCGAACTACAGGTTGCGGGGCAAGGAAGGCGAGACAACACCATGGGTTACGCGCGAGCCGCGTTATTGACGATTGCCACGCTGTTGGCCAGTATGCTGGTGTCCAGCATGCAGCTGCCGGGACAGACTCCGGCGGCGGCTCCAAAGCCCGATGAGCGCGCCTCCGCCTACTACAACTTCGCGATGGGCCACCTTTACGGTGAGCTCGCGGGTGCCTACGGCAACCGGGGCGAATACGTCAACCGGGCGATCGACTTCTACAAGCAGGCCATCAAGATCGATCCCGAAGCCAGCTACATCGGCGAGGAGTTGGCGGACCTTTACGTCCAGGCCGGCCAGTTCGAACGTGCCACCCAACAGGCGAAGGACCTGATCAAGGCCAATCCGCAGAACGCCGCCGCGCACAAGATCCTGGCTCGGATTTACGCGCGCCAGATTGGTGACCCGGACCAGAACCAGGGCAAGCTGGACCAGGCGATGCTCACCGCCGCCATGGGCGAGTACAAGGCGATCACGGAGATCAATCCCAAGGACATCGAGAGCCTTTCGATGCTGGCCCGCCTGTACCGCGTTTCCCGCGACGAAACCAACGCCGAGAAGACGTACCGAGCGATTCTGGCAGCTTCCCCCAATGACGACGATGCGCTGACAGGCCTCGCGGCAGTTTATGCCGACCGGGGCGACCTGACCCAGGCGATCGCGATGTTGAAGCTGGCCGTGGACCGCAACCCGGACCCCCGCACCGTTACCACTCTTGCCGAATTCTACGAGCAGAACAAGGAATACGCCAACGCTGCCGATACGTGGGAGAAGGCCCTGCCCCTCACCAACGACAACGTGCAGGTCCGTCGCCACCTGGCAATCAACCTGCTCGCCTCGAACCGCCTTGACCCGGCGTTGAAGGTGTTTACGGAACTGGCCAACGAGGACCCGAAGAATGTGGCACTGCTGATGCAGGTGGTGGAAATCCAGATGCGCAAGCAAAACTTCCCGGGTGCGCATGCGGCCATCGACAAGGTGAAGGCACTCGGCAACACGCCGGATATCCGTTATGCGGAAGCCGGGTTGTTGGACGCGGAGGGCCGGACCACCGACGCCATCGCGATCGTGCAGTCAATCTTGGCGGACACCAAAAAGACCCAGTATGCCGACGCCGAGCGCGGCCAGAGGATCCAGTTCTTGGAGACCGTGGGACGGATGAACCGTTCCATTGGCAAGACCCAGGACGCCGTAGCCGCGTTCCGTCAGATTGCGGAGCTGAATCCCGCCGCAGCGCCCCGTGTGGAAGTGGAAGTGATTGAAACGATGGTCGCGGGCAAGGATCTGAAAGGTGCGAAAGTGGCTGCGGATGCGGCCTTGAAGCGCTTCTCAGGCGACCGCCTGGTGATGATGGAGCATGCCGCGCTGCTAGGCCAGTTGGGCCAGTACGATGCGGCCATCGCCGAGTTGCGGGCGCTGCCGAATGCTTCGAAGGATCGCGATGTCCTGGTCCAGATCTCACAGGTGCAGGAGAAGGCCAAGAAGTTCGCCGATGAGCGCAAGACCTTCGATGCCATCGAAGCCCTTTCGACCTCCGACCAGGAGCGCCAAGCGTTGGATTTCATGCGCGGGGCGATGTTTGAACACGAAAAGAACTTCGATGCGGCTGAGGCGCAGTTCCGTAAGATTCTGCAGCGGGACCCCAACAGTCCCGGTGCCCTCAATTACTTGGGATACATGTTCGCCGACCGCAACATTCGTCTGGAGGAAGCCCAGCAGATGATTTCGAAGGCGCTGGAACTGGATCCAGGCAATGGTGCCTATTTGGATAGCCTCGGATGGGTCCATTTCCGCTTGAACAAGCTCGATATGGCTGCCGATGAACTCCGGCAGGCGGTGCTGAAGTCCGGCAACGATGCCACGGTCCATGACCATCTTGCCGAGGTTTACGCCAAGCAGGGCAAGATGAAGGAAGCGATCCAGCAGTGGGAGGCGTCCGTGGCTCAATTGAAATCGGCCTTGCCGAGCGAGCAGGATGCCGAGGAACTCGCCAAGGTGTCAAAGAAGCTTGAGGCCGCCAAGGTCAAGGTGTCGGAAAAGAAATAAGTAAGAAATCGGCGGGCCAGATGTAATAACTGGTCCCGCCAATTCATAGTAAAGTGGAATGCCGACTCCTGAAGAAGCCAGCCCACGCGAGCACCTGAACCGTCTAGTTGCCGATGTGCGCAACTGCGTACCAGGTGCGATGGACCAGCTGCTGGGGGCCACCCATCCCCGCCTGCTGAAGATGGCCGAGCTTCAACTGCGGAACGAGCAGTACTGGGGCTTGTTGGAGCCCTCCGCCTTGGTAAACGAAGCCTTTGTCCGCTTGCGGAATGGCCGCGAGTGGGTAGATATCAGCCACTACTACAACACCTACGCCTTAACGTTCCACCACATCATCGTGGACCACGCACGGCAGGCCGCGAGAATGCGGGAGTTGGTCGGCCTTGAGGAAACCCCGGATCCCCCTTGGAAAGCCGGGTCCCGGTCTGCCGAAGAGTTGATGGTTCTGGCGTCGTCCCTGCGGCGCTTGGCTGAAGTGAATCCGCGCGGAGCCGAGATCATGGACCGGTTCCTGAAGGGTTTTACCCAGGACGAGATCGCAGCCGCTTTGAAAATCGCACTCCGCACGGTCAAGCGCGAGGTTCAATGGTGCCGGGAATGGTTGCGGAACCAGATGGTTGGCGACGGTGTCGCCGACAACGGTCACACGCCGCGCACATAAATTTTTCCCACCCGTAACGCTATCAAAACAGGCGATTTGGATCCCTTTTACCTTCCATCCGGCCGAACATCGAAGTTCGTTTTACCCTACCCTTCATCCATACTCGCGGACAGCTTATGTTGGACCGCGCAAAAAACACAACCGGGCTCAGGCCACGTGCCAAACAGCCCGCCGACACAGCCGGGAATCTAGCGTCCATCCTGTCGTCCAAGGTGGTCGGCCAGCCCGATGTGATCGGCCAAATCGTCTCATACGTCGAAATGTTCCAGGCGGGACTCGCGCCGGAGAACCGCCCGGTGGGCGTTTTCCTTCTGCTGGGTCCTACCGGCACGGGAAAGACCCGCACCGTGGAGGCGCTCGCCGAAGCGCTGCACGGGAGCCACAAGAATATGCTCAAAATCGACTGCGGCGAGTTCCAGATGGAACACGAGGTGGCGAAATTGATCGGAGCGCCCCCCGGTTACCTCGGGCACCGCGAAACGCAGCCCATGCTGTCGCAGCAGAAGCTGACGGCGGTGGCGAGCGAGGACTGCGGGCTCTCGCTGGTTTTGTTCGACGAGATTGAAAAGGCCGCTACGTCGCTCGCCCGACTCTTGCTGGGCGTGCTGGACCGTGGGGTCCTCAGGTTGGGGGACAACTCGGTGGTGAATTTCGAGCGGTCGATTATCTTCCTCACCAGCAATTTGGGTGCGAAGGAGATGATGCGGGAGCTTCGGCCCAGTTTCGGGTTCCAGTCCGCCGTGGGCGGCGCTGCGGTGGCCGATGTGACGGCCAAGATGCAAAGCATCGCGCTGGCGGCTGTGAAACGCAAGTTTTCACCCGAGTTCGTGAACCGCCTGGACCATGTGGTGACATACAAAGCCTTGACTCACGAGGCCTTCGCGGCCATCGCGGACCATGAAATCGCGAATCTGCAGAACCATATCAACAACCGACTGGGGCCAAAGGCGTTCCAGATCGAGGTGCCCTTCGGAACCCGGCAATGGCTGATCCAGCGCGGGACAAGCACCGAATACGGTGCCCGCGAGTTGAAGCGGACGGTCCACCGGCATCTGACGCAGCCGCTGGCGTCGCTTGTGGCGCGGAGCAAGGTGGCGTCGGGGTCGCGGGTGCGGGTGGATGTGGCGGCCGACGGGGAATCGCTGCAACTGCGGCTGGCAGGGGAGGGCGAGCTGCCAGCCCCGACCCAGCCTACGGTACTTTTGGTGGACGACAACCGGGATTTCCTGAAGTTTCTGGAACGGCAGATGGCGGAATCGGGCTGGGATCTGGTTGTTGCCGAGTCTGTGACGGAGGCCCGGAAGCTGGCGCTGAAGCGCAAACCGGCTGCGGCTCTGATCGACTATTCGATGCCTGATATGAATGGCGTCGAACTGGCGCAGGTGATCCGGAAGACCTTGCCGGAGACACAACTCCTGATGATGACCAGTTCGAAATTGGAGGAGGAGGACGAGGCGGTTTGCCAGGAATACGGCTTCCCGGTTTTGCGCAAGCCATTCCTGGCGGCGGACGCGATGAATCTGATCAGGAAACGCTTGGCGGGTGTGGAGCGGAGAGGCATATAATGAGCCATTCATGCTCCGCCAACTCCTCCTCGCCAGTTTGCTATTGACACCCGCCGCCCTGGCCCAGAAACCCGGCGATTCCGTGCCCCTGTGGGCGAATGGGGCGCCGGGCTCCGAGGCGATGTCGGGCAAGCAGGAACTGATCGTGCCCGCCAAACCCGGCGACTCCACGCATCTTTCCCAGATCCACAACCCGTCGCTCCTGGTCTACCTTCCTCCGAAGGGCAAGGCGACGGGCGCGGCGATGATCGTGGCCCCCGGCGGGGGACACCGATTTCTCTCCATCGACACCGAGGGCACCAATGTGGCCGAATGGCTGAGCAGCATCGGGGTGGCGGCATTTGTTCTGAAGTACAGGCTGGCTCGGGAGGAGGGGTCGCCCTACAAAATCGAAACCCACCCCTACGCCGATGCCCAGAGGGCCATTCGCACCATCCGCGCGAGGGCGTCCGAATGGGGGGTGAATCCTGCGAAAGTCGGGATCATGGGGTTTTCGGCGGGCGGCGAGGTGGCGGTGCTCGCCTCCACCAAGTACGATGCGGGCAGCGCCTCAGCCTCCGACCCGGTCGAGCGGCAGAGTGCACGCCCGGACTACCAAGTTCTGATCTACCCCGGCATCAAGGCCGAAACCGTGGCAGTGACCAAGGACACCCCGCCGACCTTCATGCTTGCGGCGGACAACGACAAAGGCCCTTCGACCGCCATTCCCGCACTGTATCTGGCGTTGAAAAATGCCGGTGTCCACACGGAGCTGCACATCTACAACAGCGGCGGCCACGGTTTCGGCCTGCGCAACCCGGACCCCCGGCCGAACGTGATTTACAACACGTGGGCGCTCAGGCTGCAGGATTGGATGGCCGACGTGGGGATGTCGCCTGGGAAGAAATAGCAGCCCAACTGGACTCCATCACAGCGGACGGTTTTGTGGAGGATAACTGACTTTTCTGGACGCACCCCCCGGCCTCCGCTTGGACGTACCCGGCGTACCCCCCGCCTTCGCCGGATCCCCGTGCCGTCCCAAATACAGCGTGTGCCATCCGCCGGAAGTGGTATGTGCGCTCACCCGGTGCACCTCCACCTCGAATCCAGCCTGCCACATCAATTTCTCGAACGGATGGTCCGGCGCGGCGGCCCAATACACAATGCAACCGCCTGATCGCAATGCCTTCTTCGCAGCCTGCAGGCCGGAAAACACGTACAATCCTTCGTTTCCGTCCGCCGTCAACGCTGCCGGACCGTTGTCCACGTCCAGCATGATCGCGTCAAACCCGCGCGGCGACTGCCGGATCACTACGGCCACGTCCTCCTGAGCCACTTCCACCCGCTTGTCCAGCAATTCCCGGTGCGCCAGACCATATTCGGGGTTCCGGTTCCACGCCACCACCTCCGGTAGAATTTCGGCTTGCACCACCACGGCATCCGGGCCCACGGCCTTCAACGCCGCCCGCAGGGTGAAACCCAGCCCCAATCCACCGATCAGAATCCGCACACCGCGCTTGGTTTTCAGGCCCGCGCATGCCATTTCCGCGAGTTTTTCCTCGGAATTGTGCTTGCGCGTCGACATCAACTCGGATCCCCCAACGCTGATGCTGTAGGTTCCGTCGTGCTCGGCCAGTATTAGTTCCCGGCCGTCGGGCGTTTTCGCGCTGTCCAGCGCGGTCCATTTTTTCATGATTGGGCCACGCCCATTACCAGCCTAGCGAATCGGCGGATCAAAATGCAGGGCAACCGGATACCAACTGCCGCTCCGGCGCATCCAATACCCCATGACGAAGACGGCGACTTTCGCGCTAACGGCAATGCTGGCCT
Organism: uncultured Acidobacteriia bacterium; assembly: GCA_903893525.1. Classification (GTDB taxonomy): domain Bacteria; phylum Acidobacteriota; class Terriglobia; order Bryobacterales; family Bryobacteraceae; genus BOG-234. The sequence goes on from CAITMP010000007.1 coordinate 7,982, forward strand.
GTACCATCACGGCACAGGCACAGACAATCAGGCCGCCCTCACGCTTTCTCGCCGAGTTCAGTTCGGGCCTCGAAGACCTTGCGCAATCCGCCAGCCCGGCCGTTGTTCAAATCCTCGTGCAGCGTGTGGCCCCGCTCGACAAAAGCCAAATGTCCGGTGCCGGTTTCGTTTCGGAACAGCAATCGACCGGGTCCGGAGTCATCGTCGACCCCAGCGGCTACATCATCACCAACGCGCACGTGGTGCAAAATGCCCGCCGGATCGAAGTGAAGATCCTGCGCAGCGACGAAAAGGGCCAGATGCCCCACGGCCACGTTGTTGCCGGCAAGCTGATCGGCTTGGACGAACAGGTGGACATCGCCGTGATCAAGATCGAGGGGTCGAACCTACCCACGCTCCCGTTCCTCGATTCCGACAAGCTGCGGCAGGGCCAGTTGGTGGTCGCCCTTGGTAGTCCGCTGGGACTTCAGAATTCCCTTTCGCACGGCGTCGTGAGCGCCACCGCCCGGCAGCTCAAAGCCGAAAGCCCGGTAGTTTATGTCCAGACCGACGCGCCGATCAATCCCGGCAACAGTGGCGGCCCGCTGCTCGATATCAACGGGCGCATCGCGGGTATCAACACACTGATCTTTTCTGAATCCGGTGGCAACGAGGGGATTGGTTTCGCAATTCCCGCCAACCTGGCGCGCGAAATGTACGAGCGCCTTCGGAAGGACGGGCGAATCCGTCGAGGCGTGATCGGCGTGATCCCGGAAACAATCACCCAGACCCTCGGCACCGCGTTGGGGCTGGACCGCGATTCCGGCGTCATCCTTTCCGATATCGGTCCGCGCAGCCCGGCGGAAGCCGCTGGGCTGCTGACCGGGGACGTGGTCCTTTCGGTGGACGGCAAGCCGATGCGGGAGGCTCGCGACTTCGCCCTCGTGGTGTTCGAACGGGCTCCGGGCGGCACGCTGGCATTGGAGATCCAGCGCGGGAAGGACCGAATGACCAAGACAGTTGCGATTGTGGATCGCGACACCACACCGAGCCGTTTGGAGGACATGGCCGACTACAAGACCGCGCTCGTCCGGCAATTGGGCATTCTGGCTGTCAGCGTGGATGAAAAAGTGACGCCTGTACTGCCGAACTTGCGCAGGTTGTCCGGGGTGGCGGTGGCGGCTGTGCCTGCCGAGTACGCCGGCCTCAATCCGGGATTGGTGACCGGTGATGTGATCTATGAGCTGAACAATACACGCCTGTCGTCCGTGGACGACCTGCGGAAGGCTTTGGTGGAACTGTCCGGGAAACCGATTGCCATGTTGGTGGAGCGGTTGGGGCAGTTGGTGTATGTGACTACCGTGCTGGAGTGAAAAATCATTCCAAATCCAGGCACTCGGCCAAGTCCCGCTCCGAAACCGCACCTTCCTTGATCACCCGCCAATCGGTTCCAGAGATGTCGACCGTGGTCGCTCCCACTCCACCCAGAAACCCGGCGTCCAGCACCAGATCCACCCGGCCGTCCATCATGCCGAAGACTTCGATGCCGCTGCGGCACGTCGGATGTCCGGAAATATTCGCGCTGGTGGCAATCACAGCTTGTCCCAGCCGAGCCAACAGGCCGTCGACCACTGCGGACTCCGCATGCCGGACGCCCAACCGTCCCGTGTTCCCGGTTGCCCGCAGCGGCACCCCGGCCGCCGCTTCCAGAATCATGGTGAGCGGCCCCGGCCAGAACCGGCGGGCCAGCAGTCGGAAGCGCGGCGTGACTTCCCGAGCCAAATCCTCGGCCATCAACATGTCGGCCACCAGGAGCGGTAGTGCCCGGTTGATTTCCCGGCCCTTGGCCCGGTAGACCTCGCGGATGGCCCGGAGATTGAACGGGTCTGCCACCAGTGCGTACAGCGCATCGGTGGGAATCGCGATAACGCCGCCGGCGCGGACGATCTCCGCAGCCCGGTCCAAAGCTCCCGCATCCGGCGACAGCGGGTCGATTTCTATGAGGTCAGTGGGCACCTGGCGTCAGCGTAACACGCTCCAATGCCGATCCGCTGCAAATTGCAACCGTCAAGTACAATGACTATTACTTGACAAACGGTTGCGGCGACCATGTTGTTCGCTTGAACCGCATCCACGGCAGCGCACAGGCCCGTCTCCCTGCGCCCCGAACGAAAGAGGCAGCATGTCTGCGGCACAACCGGCTTTCCCGGTCAACCAGCTTCTATTCAACGGTTACGATCCGGGCAGCTTTTACGACGAACTCATTGCGCCCAACGGCCAGCCCCGGCCGGGCGCTGCTCCGATGTACGACCAGTTGGCATCCATGCCGCTCGACGTCTTCGAGGAGCGGCGCAAGGTGGCCGACCTCTCGTACCTTGTCCAAGGCATCACGTTCACCGTTTACAGCGACGGGCGCGGTACCGAGCGTCTTTTCCCATTCGACCTGGTTCCCCGTATCATCCCGCACAACGAGTGGAAGGTGATCGAGCGCGGCCTCGCCCAGCGCGTCACCGCCCTCAACCTCTACCTGCAGGACATCTACGGCGAGCAGCGGATTCTGAAGGACCGCATCATTCCCCGGAACCTTGTCTACTCGTGCAAGCATTTCCGGCGCGAGATGGTGGGCCTTTCTGTCCCCAAGGACATCTATGTCCACGTTTCCGGCATCGATCTGGTCCGCGATTCCCGCACCGGCGAGTATCTTGTACTCGAAGACAATGCCCGTTCGCCAAGCGGCATTTCCTACGTGTTGGAAAACCGGCTCGTGATGCGCCGCACCTTCCCGACCGCCTTTGAGGTCTGCGAAGTGATGCCGGTCGACCACTACCCGACCGAGCTGGTCCAAATTCTGCGCAGCTTGTCGCCCCGCTCCGGCGATCGGCCCGTCATCGTCCTCCTGACCCCCGGCCTCTACAACAGCGCCTATTTCGAGCACTGCTTCCTCGCCCAGGAAATGGGCATCGAACTGGTGGAAGGCCGCGACCTGGTGGTTGCCGACGACGTGGTCTACATGAAGACCATCCGAGGCCTAACCCGCGTCGACGTGATCTACCGCCGTGTGGATGACGACTTCCTGGACCCGCTGGCATTCCGTGCGGATTCCTTGGTCGGCGTCCCCGGCCTTATGAACGCCTACCGGGCCGGAAATATCGGGCTTGCGAACGCGGTTGGCACCGGTGTCGCGGACGACAAGGCCATCTACGCCTACGTCCCGGCCTTTATCAAGTACTACATGGGTGAAGACCCGATCCTGCAGAACGTCGATACCTACCTCTGTTCGGACCAGACCCAGCTTTCCTACGTGCTGGACCATCTTCCGGAACTGGTGGTGAAGGCGGTGGGCGAATCCGGCGGCTACGGGATGCTGATGGGCCCCTCGTCGGACAAGAAGACTATCGAGGACTTCCGGGCACGGCTCATCGCCGATCCCCGGAACTACATCGCGCAGCCTGTGATTCCGCTCTCGCGCTGTCCCTCGTTCGATCCTGCCACGGGCACCATGAGCGCCCGCCACGTGGATCTGCGGCCCTATTGCCTGTATGACGGCGAGAAGGTGACCATCGTCCCCGGCGGTTTGACCCGTGTGGCGCTCCAGAAGGGTTCGCTGGTTGTGAACTCCTCGCAGGGCGGCGGCAGCAAGGATACCTGGGTTCTGAGGGGAGACGAATAAAGCCATGATGTTATCCCGCATCGCCGATTCCCTCTTCTGGATAGGCCGTTACATGGAGCGCGCGGACAACACCGCCCGCATCCTGGACGTGAATTACCACATGCTGCTGGAGCAGCCGGCCGACACCTACCAGCTCCGGTGGGATCCGCTCATCACCATCACCGGCGAGCGAGCCCGTTTCTACCAGATGCACGAGGAGGCCAACGCCCATGCCGCGTTCGACTTCCTGGGCTATTCGGAGGACAACCCGAATTCCATTGCCCAGTGCATCATCCACGCCCGCGAGAACGCCCGCACCATCCGCGACCGCATCTCACGCGAACTGTGGGAGGACATCAACGGCCTCTACCACAAAATCAACAAGTTGCGAGACGAGGGCGTCAGCGACCTTTCCCGGTTCTGCGACGCGGTCAAACGCGGCGGGCACCGCTTCCACGGTGTCTGCGACGCCACCCTGCCCCGCGACGAGGGCTGGCACTTCCTGCAGGCCGGTTGCGCCATCGAGCGGGCCGAAATGACGGCGCGTATCCTGGACGTCCATTACCACCAGCTGCTCGAGGGTCCGCAGATCATGAGCGAGGCCCGGCATGCTTGGATGGCGGTGCTCAAATCGGTGGCGGCCTACGAACTCTACAAGCGCCACTATACGCAGATCGAGCCCGAAAAAGTGGCCGAACTGCTGCTGCTGGATGCGAGGCACCCGCGGTCGGTGCGGTTCAACCTCGGGGTCCTGCAAAATTCGTTGTACGCGATCAGCGGTTCCGTCCCTGGCTCCTACGCCAACGAAGGCGAACGGTTGACCGGCCGGGCCTATGAACGGCTGGCCTACGACAGTATTGGGGAAATCTTCGAAGGTGGCTTGCACGAATACTTGGAGGAACTCCAAGGAACGTGCCGGACGATCGGCGTGGAAGTGACCCAGACCTACTTCTATTACGCCGTGGCGAGCTAGGGAGCGGAACAGTGAACCGCTACAAGCTCGTCCACGTCACGCAGTTTTCGTACGACGGCCCGGTTTCGGAGAGTTACAACGAGTTGCGACTCCGTCCGCGCCACGATGAGTGCCAGAGCTGCCTGTCCTTCCGCGTATCGACCAACCCGTCGGCCCGCGCGGTGGGGCACCAGGATTTCTTCGGGAACTGGGTGCATCTGTTCCACATCCTTCCCGAACACCGCAAACTGCGGGTGGAAAGCGAGGCTGTGATCCTGATGCATCCGCAGGATCCGCCAAAGCCCTCCACGATGACGCTCGCCGAGATGGACGCCCAGCATGACTTGCTGATGGACGACCACTATGACTGGATGTCGGCCTCGCGCTATTGCCCGCGTCCGGAAGGCGTCCTTTCGGCGGAAATCGGCGCCCTGATTGCCGCAGCCGCCGGGAGATCCGACGGCACCGTTTACGGGTTCGTGACGGCGGCTTCGATGCAGATCCACGACGATTTCCGTTACCAGCAGGGGGCCACCCATGTGCACTCGTCGGTTGCGGAATGCATGGAGACGCGGGCGGGTGTTTGCCAGGATTTTTCGCATATCCTGATTACGCTGCTCCGGACGCGCGGGATTCCGGCGCGATATGTTTCGGGGTACTTGGTCCCGCGTCAAACGGGTGACCACCAAGCCGCCATGGAGCGGGTGATCGGCGGTTTGGCGTCCCACGCGTGGGTGCAGGCCTGGATTCCCGGCATGGGCTGGATCGGGCTCGATCCGACTGTCGGCGAATGGGTGGAAGCCCAGCATATCCGCATTGCGTACGGCCGGGATTACGGCGATGTTCCCCCCGTGCGCGGCGTTTACAAGGGGCACGCGGGGCAGAGCCTGTCGGTGGACGTCCTTGTGCGCCCGGCTGTGGATGACGATGGCGCGGAATTGCTGGAGGAAACTGCTGCGGTGCCCGCACCCGACCCGCACGAGGATGTCAAGCAACAGCAACAGCAGCAACAGTAGGCTGCGGAACCGCTAGAATCAAATCATGGCATCCGCCGCTGCTATCGCCCTGACTCCAGCCGATTTGGTGACGATGCCGGTATCCGCGTCCGGCGGCCACTACGAGTTGAATGACGGGGAGTTGATTCTTGTGGGAAACGCCGGCGCAAGGCATGAACGCGTCAAAAACCGGATTTTGGCGGCGTTCATGCGATACCAGTTTCAGTACGGCAATGGTGTTGTTTTCTCGGAATCGATGTTCACGTTGAGTCCCAATTCCGCGCGGATACCCGACGTCGCGTTTGTGTCCAACTCCAAGATGGCGCAGTTGCCGGACGATGACTCGCCCATTCCGTTCGCCCCCGATCTGGCGGTTGAGGTTATTTCCATATCCGAGTCCCCCGCCGAGGTGGAGGCGAAGGTTTGGCAGTATCTGGACGCCGGGGTGGCCGAGGTTTGGCAGGTCTACCCCGCCGACCGGTATGTTCGCGTCCGAAGCCTCGCTGGTAACAGGGTGCTCGAAGTTGGGGCGACGTTGGCCACGCCGATCCTTGCGGGCTTCTCAGTGCAGGTTCAAGACTTCTTCACCCGCTGAGGCGGGCTTGGACCGAGGCTAGTCCTACCAGAGGCCAAAGAGATCCATGATCGAGAGTATGGTGCAGGTGCGGATATCGGATCTGGAGATCGCGGGCAACTTTGCGGCGGCCTTGGCGAAGGTTCGGCAAGGGATGGAAGTCATTGTGGAGCATGAGCACCAGCCGGTGGCGGTGTTGCGGGCAATGGAACGGGAACCCCGGACGATCTCGGAGATTCTTGCGCTGATGCCGAAGGAGTCCACGGGCGTGATGGATGCGGAATTTGCGCGCGACATTGAAGCGGTGATCGAGGGCCACAGAGAGCCGGTGGACGCCTCCAATTGGGAGTAACTGGAGCCGGATTGACTGAAGCAGGGCTGATTCTGGATTCCACGGTGGTGGTCGCCGCCGAACGGGTTGGCCTGACTGCTAACCAAATGGTGGAGGGCCTTGGAGCGGGCGGGACAGTAGTGGCTGTGTCGGTGATTACTGTGCTGGAACTGGCCCATGGTGTCGCTCGGGCCAATACGGAAGCACGGCAGCGAACACGGCAACGCTTTCTGGATGACCTGCTGGCGGGGATGACGGTGCGTCCTGTGACGATACCCGTAGCACTGCGGGCTGGAAAAATCGATGGCCTGTTGCAAGCGCAAGGCATTCGCGTCCCGATGGGCGATCTCCTGATCGGAGCAACGGCCCTCGAACTCGGTTATGCGGTGGCTACCCACAACACCCGGCACTTTGGGATGATTCCTGACCTTGCGTTAGACCGCTATAGGGCCGTAATCCCTACTCCTCGTCCCGGTGTACCGTGTTCATCGAAAACGCGGGCAGACAAACCGCAATGTATTCGGCCCCTTCGTCCTCCGGCGTCGAGTACCGCACCCAAACACCGCTTGGCACGATCACAGCCTGGCCCGCGCGCACCTCAATCGCGCCGCCGTGGTGTTCCACCCGCAGCATTCCCTTCATTACAACCGTGTATTCCTCGAATTCCGGGGTCTGGCCTGGTTCCACCCAGCCGCCGGGGCTGCGCATGTGGGCGACGCTGACGCACTCGGTGCCGGAATTGACCCGCCCGATGTATTCGTCGATCAACTTGGGCTTGGTGCCTGCTGCGGCGACCCGGGTGGGGGAACTGACAAGGATTGGCTGCATCATACATTTATAGCTCGCATTTATAACTGGTCGTCCAACTCCCACTCGTCGCGCAGCACATAAACCATCGCGCTCAAGCCGCAAAGTGCAGGAAGCATGTTCATCAGGCCTCCTGTCAGCCGGAAAACCACAAACAGGAACCGGAAGCCTGGCGTCACTCCCAGAGCCATCAGGAATCCGGACGCCAGTCCACCCGCAGTGGCCCCCAAAACGGCCGCACGGTAGCCCCTCCCCGACAACGGCAGAAATCCCAGCGAGGCCGTGACGAGACTGACCCCGCCGCACACGCCGATCGAGAGCGCATAGAGGCCCGGGTAGTCCTTGCCGTCGAAGTGGTCTGTCCCCACTAGGCCCAGCATCCAGCCGAAGAACTGGAAAAACGTCGCCGTAGCTACCCCGATAGCCGTGGTTGGGTCGAATTCCCACACAATCCAGCCAATCACCGCCGCATAGCCTGCAGCCAGAGCCATCCACGGCATTAATTCGGGCAGGGGAATGCCCACCAGCATGGCCACAAACGTCACCACCAACAACTTGGCGACCATGTCCAGCACGGTTCCCCTGGATGCCTTCACGGTTTCCAATCTAGCACTGGTGTCCGATCCCATACGTTCCGACCTCCCGCTATACTTCAATTTCATGCCCAGAGTTCGATTTGCCCCGTCCCCGACGGGCTACCTCCACGTTGGAAGCGCCCGCACCTTCATCTTCAACTGGCTCTACGCCCGCCACAACAACGGCACCATGATCCTGCGGATCGACGACACCGATCTCGAACGCAACACCGAACAGTCGCTGCAATCGATCTTCGAAGGTCTGAAATGGCTCGGACTCGACTGGGACGAGCAGTACCGGCAGTCCGAACGGCTCGACCGGCACCAAGCCTTGGCGGAATCGATCTTCGAAAAGGGCTTGGCGTACCGCGATTTCACGCCTGCCTCCTCTGATTCCACGGTAGGCTGGTTGTTCAATCCCGGACAGCGCGAAATTTCCCGCGAAGAATCCGACCGCCGCGCCGCCGCCGGGGAACCCTTCGTCCTCCGCTTCCGTGTTCCCCGCGACACGCCGGAAACCGTCCGCTTCACCGACGCCGTCTATGGCGAACAGGCCAAATTGGCCGCCGACATCGAGGATTTCGCCCTGCTCCGCAGTACGGGCGGTCCGACCTACCACCTCGCCTCCTGCGCCGACGATGTGGATCTCAACATCAGCCACATCATCCGCGGCCAGGACCACCTGACCAACACCTTCAAGCACGTCCTGATCTTCCAAGCGGCGGATTTCACCCCGCCCCAGTTCGCGCACCTGCCCTTGCTGGTGGCCCCGGATGGTGCCAAACTTTCCAAGCGCAAGCACGGCCCGGTGGTTTCCGTCACTACCTACCGTGATGCGGGTTTTCTGCCCCACGCGTTTATCAATTTTATTTCGCTGCTCGGCTGGTCCCCGAAGGACGACCGGGAGCGCCTCACCCGGGCGGAAATGATCGAGGTGTTTTCGTTCGAGGGCATCAACCGCTCCAACGCCGTGATCAACTTCACAGAGGAAAGCCCGTTCGACGCCAAATCCGTCTGGCTCAATTCCGACCACATCCGCACCATGTCCGCCACGGACCTTGCAACGGAGTTGAAACCGATCGTGGAGGCCGCCGGATTCAGCTCCGAACGCCTCGGCCTGATCACGCCGTTGATCCAGGAGCGCATCCGGCTGTTGAACGATGTGCTCATCGTGGGGGACTTCTTCTTCAACGCCGAACTTGCTCCCTACGAGACCACCGAGCTGGTCCCGAAAAAGGGCGATCTAGCCATGGCGAAGAAGGCGCTGGAAGCCGCGTTGCTCGCGCTCGAATCGGCTGAATTCGCGCATGACCCGCTGGAGGCCGCTTTGCGCGGGGCCGCCGAGACAGTCGGTATCAAGGCGGGCCAGCTGTTCGAGCCCGTCCGCGTGGCTGTTTGCGGCCGCAAAACCGCGCCGCCGCTGTTTGGAACCTTGGAAGCATTGGGCCGCGACGTCTGTTTGGCAAGAATCCACCAGGCACTTGCGAAACTGTAATAGTAATGTCCGAGCCTTCGAATACGCCGACCCAGTCCAATTTCATCCGCGACATCATGATCGCGGACCGCGAGAGCAACAAGCACGGGGGGACGGTGCGCACGCGCTTCCCACCGGAGCCCAACGGCTACCTGCATTTGGGCCACGCGAAATCGATCTGCCTGAATTTCGGCTTGGCCGCTGATTTCGGAGGCACCACCAACCTGCGCTTCGACGACACCAACCCTGCCCGCGAGGAGCAGGAGTACGTCGATTCCATCATCGACAACGTCCGTTGGCTGGGCTTCCAGTGGGACAAGGCGCTGTTCGCGTCGGACTACTTCGAGCAGCTCTACCAGTGGGCGGTCCAGCTGATAAAGCAGGGCCAGGCATTCGTGTGCGACCTGCCCGCCGAGGAAATGCGCAAGTACCGGGGCACCTTGACCGAGCCCGGCACCCACAGCCCGTACCGCGACCGCAGCATCGTGGAGAATCTCGACCTCTTCGCACGCATGCGTGCCGGTGAATTCCCCGACGGCGCACGCACCCTACGCGCCAAGATCGACATGGCGTCGCCGAATTTGAACATGCGCGATCCGGTGATGTACCGGATTCTCCACGCGCACCACCACCGGACCGGCGACGACTGGTGCATTTACCCGATGTACGACTACGCCCACGGCCAGTCTGATTCGATCGAAGGCATCACCCACTCCATCTGCACGCTGGAGTTCGAGGACCACCGCCCCCTATACGACTGGTTTGTGGAGCAGCTGGGCATCCACCACCCGCAACAGATCGAATTCGACCGCCTGAACCTGACCTACACGGTGCTCAGCAAGCGCAAACTGCTGCAGTTGGTCAACGAAGGGCACGTCCGGGGTTGGGATGATCCCCGCATGCCCACGCTCTCGGGCATCCGCCGCCGGGGCTACACTCCTGAAGCGCTGCGCAGTTTCTGCGGTGTGATCGGTGTCGGTAAGACGAATGGAATCAATGAGCTGGGTCTTCTGGAGCATTATGTCCGGGAAGATTTGAACAAGCGCGTCAACCGTGTGATGGCCGTGTTGCGCCCGCTAAAGGTGGTCATCGAAAACTACCCGGAAGACACTGTGGAACTGCTGGAGGCAGTCAACAATCCCGAAGACGCCGCCGCAGGTTCGCGCTCGGTGCCGTTCTCCAAAGTGATTTACATTGAGCAGGACGATTTCCGTGAAGTGCCGCCCAAGCAGTTCTACCGCCTTTCGCCGGGCAAGGAAGTCCGCCTGCGGTGGGGCTTCTTCATCACCTGCACGGGTGTTGTGAAAAATGACGCGGGCGAGGTTGTGGAACTGCGCGCCACCTACGACCCGGCCTCGCGCGGCGGCAATTCGCCCGACGGACGGAAGGTCAAGGCCACCATCCACTGGGTGTCTGCAGCGCATGCCATCGATGCCGAAGTGCGCATCTACGAAACCCTGTTCAGCAAGGAAAACCCCAATCAGGTTCCCGAAGGGGGCGATTTCCTCGACAACATCAACCCGAACTCCCTCGAAGTGCTGACGGGCTGCAAGTTGGAACCGGCCCTGGCCAGCTCAGTAGTCGGCGACAAGGTGCAGTTTGAACGCCTCGGATACTTCTGCGCGGATCTCGACTCTACTCCCGGCAATCTTGTCTTCAACCGCACGGTGGCGCTGCGCGATTCCTACGCCAAGATCGAAAAGCGGGAGCAGGGCAAATGAACATTCTCGGAATTGGCGGCGTGCTGCGCGATGCCTCGGCGGCCCTCGTCTCCGACGGCAAAATCGTTGCGGCGATCGAGGAATCGAAACTCACCCGCCAGCCCCATCCCGGAAGGCTCCCCGACGCTGCCGTCAAGGCCTGTCTTGCACTGGGCCGTTTGCAGCCGAAGGACATCGACTTTATCGCGCTTGCCAGGCCCCTGCCGCCCGGCTCGGCACTCCCGCTGGCGCTCCGGGCGTTTGAAAATGCACGGGTTGTATCCGTCGACCACCATGCGGCCCACGCCGCCTCCGCATTTTTCGCCTCGCCGTTTGAATCGGCGGTCGCGGTCACGCTGGACCGCGAGGGCGACCTCCGTTGCGGTGGCAAGTGGCGGGGCGAGGGCAACCGTCTTACCCTGGAAGAGGAGATCCTCTACCCCGATTCCATCGGCGAACTCTACGGACGCGTTACGGAGCTGCTCGGCTTCCATGCCAGTTCCGAGGAGCACAAGGTCCAGTGGCTCTCCACTTCCGGCACCCCGCAGTATCTCGACTTGTTTGAGGACATCGCCCACGGCCACGCGTTCGAACAATCCTATTTCGACCTCGGACGGGAAGGGAATGGCGGCTTCAGCTCGAAATTCTTCGACCGGTTGGGATTCGGTGCCGACCAACTGACCGAACGCCGTAGCGCCGACATCGCGGCCAGCATGCAGCGGGCGCTGGAAACCTACGTCGAGCGGCTGGTTGACGACGCGGAAAGCGTTTGTTTGGCGGGCGGCGTGGCTTGGAACGCGCTCTTGGTGTCGCATTTGGAGAGTTGCGGTCGGCACAAGGGTGTCTTCGCCCAGCCCGCAGCCGGCAACGCGGGAACGGCTTTGGGAGCCGCGCTGGATGTTTGGCACCAGACGGCGGGCGGAACCACGCGCGTGGACGCAGGCAGCTACTGTCTGGGGCCGGCTTTCGGCCCCAATGAGGTCAAACAGGCGCTCGAAAACTGCAAGCTGCGTTTCCGGCTGCTGACCACCACGCCCGAGCTGATCGGTGCCGCTGTCCGCCACTTCCAGCAGCACCACATCGTGGCTTGGATGCAGGGGCGTATGGAATTCGGCCCGCGCGCACTGGGGAACCGGAGTATTTTGGCGTCCCCGCACGATCCGTACTCCACTGAAAACCTGAACACCTTCATCAAGCACCGCGAGGGCTTCCGCAAGTTTGCGGCGTCGGTACCGGAGGAATTGGCATCTACGTACTTTGAAACCGGCTCCAACGCGCGCAATCTGGCAACCGTTGGACGAGTCCGGCCCGAGTACCGCGAACAGTTCCGGGCGGCGACTTTGGGCGAGGATTTAGTCCGGGTCCATACGGTTTCCAAGGACGACAATCCGTTGTACTGGCAACTGCTGCATGTTTTTGGCGAGGCTTCCGGATTGCCGGTGCTGTACAACACCTCGTTCAACCTGTTCGGGGAACCGCTGGTCTGCACGCCGCGCGACGCCGTCCGCAGCTTCTATTCGTCCGGTATCGACGCGATGGTGGCGGGAAATTTCCTGCTCGAAAAATAAATGCGGGATCAGCGCTCTGGAAAGTTGGTCCTCGTCGTATTGGCCTTGGTCTGCGCCTTGTTCGCCTGGATGTACTTCTACACTCCAAAAACCGTCCAATGGCAGGTCGCCGACGGGATGCTCGATATCCGGCGTCTAACAGGACACGCGCGGTTTCCGTTGAACACCTTCGATGAGGCGGCGGTCCGGGTGGTGGATTTTGAGGCGGAACCGGGGTTCCGGGCGCGCGGCAGGGTGAACGGTTTTGACGGTTTCGGTTACCGGTGCGGGCATTTCCGCCTGGCGAACGGAACCGAGGTCGAACTGGACCTTGGGAATGAAACCCGCGCCGTGCTGATTCCGAGGAAGGTGTTGCCCGGGCAGCGCCCGACGCGCCCCCTGCTGGTGGGAGCGGAAGATCCGACGGCCCTCCTGCGTGCGATCCGTTAGCCGGACTCTATGACCAAGAAGCGCGGATCGGCATTCCTCGTCGCGGCCGGAATTTTCCTCAGCCGCATTGCGGGCTTGGTGCGAGAGCGGATCTTTGGCCATTACTTCGGCAATTCCGCCGCAGCCGACGCCTTCAAGGCGGCCATGCGCATCCCGAATTTCCTGCAAAACCTGTTCGGCGAGGGCGTTCTTTCCGCGTCGTTCATCCCCGTCTACGCCGGCTTGCTGGCACGGGAGAAGCGCGAAGAAGCCGGTCGGGTCGCCGGTGCTGTCTTGGCGATCTTGGCGCTCCTGACCTCACTGCTCACGTTGGTCGGCATTTTCGCCACGCCGCTGCTGATCGGGGCGATTGCGCCGGGCTTCCACGGGGCCAAGCGCGAGTTGGCGATCCGGCTGGTGCGGATTCTTTTCCCCGGGGCCGGATTGCTGGTGATGTCGGCCTGGTGCCTGGGGATCTTGAACAGCCACCGGCGGTTCTTCCTCTCCTACAGCGTGCCGGTTCTTTGGAATATCGCCATGATCGGCGCTCTGGCCGGTTTCGGGCCCAGGGTCGATCAGGAGCGGTTGGCGGTTCTGGTGGCGTGGGCGTCCGTGGCCGGGAGTGCCGCCCAAGTTCTGGCCCAGCTGCCCTTCGTCCGTGGCTTGGTGCCGGAAATGCGGATCAGTCCCGACCTGTCGCTCGAAGGTGTCCGTACGGTGATCCGGAATTTCGCACCCGTCTTTGTGGGGCGCGGCGTTGTGCAACTGAGCGCGTACATCGATTCGCTGCTCGCAAGCCTGTTGCCCGATGGTGCCGTCGCCGCCCTCGGCTATGCCCAGACCATCTACCTCCTTCCCGTCAGCCTGTTCGGGATGGCCGTCTCGGCCTCGGAGCTGCCGGAAATGGCGTCGGCGACCGGCTCCGAGGAAGCGATCCATGCGAAATTGCGGGACCGGTTGGGCAATGGCCAGCGCAAGATCGCGTTTTTCGTGGTGCCGTCCGCGATGGCGTTCCTCGCTTTGGGCGATTTTGTGGTCGGCGCGATCATCCAGAGCGGCCGGTTTACCGGCAAGGATTCCGTCTACGTCTGGGCCATTCTGGCCGGTTCCGCCGTCGGCCTGCTGGCATCCACCCGTGGACGGCTATTCTCCTCGGCCTTCTATGCGCTCAAGGACACCCGGACGCCGTTGCGGTTCGCCGTCATCCGCGTCGCCCTGACCACCGCACTTGGATACCTGTGCGCGATTCCGCTGCCGGGATTGCTGGGAATCGACGCCAAATGGGGTGTGGCCGGGCTAACGGCATCGGCGGGGGTGAGCGGTTGGGTGGAGTACCTGCTGCTGCGCCGGGCACTTTCGCGGCGGATCGGAGGCATTCCTTCGGACCGGGCGAATCTGGCGCGGTTGTGGGCTGCTTCGGCTGCTGCTGCTGCGATCGTTTGGGCGATCAAACTAAGGATCGCGGGAATCGAACAGCCGATACTCCGGGCAGCTGTCACGCTGCCCGTGTACGGGGTTGTGTATCTGGGTTTGGCGGATCCGGTTGGCGTTCTGAAACGGATCTCA
>CAITMP010000008.1 GCA_903893525.1 uncultured Acidobacteriia bacterium
CGATGCGATTGTGTTCACGGGAGGAATCGGCGAGAACGCGCCGGAAGTACGCGATGGAATTTGCAAAGACTTGGACGCACTGGGCATCTCACTGGACCATGACGCCAACTTCTCAGACCATGCGGGTGACCGGCAGATTGGATTTGGGCGCGTCGCAGTCTGGGTGGTCCGGACACGGGAGGATTTGCTGATCGCCAATTTGTGCTCGCACCTGATGGGAATGGCCGCCGCGAAGACGTGATAAACTGGTCGCCGCAGATCTTCGAGGGGGGAAAATGCGCCTTTATTCCGTTGTCGCGAGTTTCTTTATTGTTGCAATTTCATTGCAAGCCCAGGACTTCCGGGCCACCATCACCGGCCAGGTTTCAGACCAGAGCGGTGCCTCGGTTGGGGGAGCCACGGTGCGTGCGACGCAGCGCAACACCAACCAGTCCCGCGAAGTGACAACCAATGCGCAGGGATATTACACGCTGCCGTATCTCCAGCCCTCAACGTTCGACATTGATGTAACCGCGCCCGGATTCAACAAGCTGCGACGGGAAAACATCACCCTGCTGGTGGCAGAGAAGCTCGACCTGCCCTTGACACTGGAAGTCGGCAATGTGAGCGAAACTGTGACGGTAACAGCGGAAGCCAGTACCCTCCAGACAGCTGACGCCTCCGGGGGCCTGAACTTCGACTCCCTGCAAACCTCCGAACTACCCCTCAACGGACGCCAAGTCTACATGCTGATGGACCTCTCGCCCGGCGTTCTGTTCACGCAGGAGCAGTTCGGTTCCAGCGGGTATTCGGGAACCCGCGGCTGGGACGTCAGCGGGGCCTACGTGATGAACGGCGGCGTTTCCGGCACCAACAGCTTCTCGCTCAACGGCGCGCCGATCAGCCTTACCGGATCCTGGCAGGTTGCGCCGAACGTGGACGCGATCCAGGAATTCAAGGTGATGACGAACACCTACGACGCGGCGATCGGGCGCACCGGCGGCGGCAGCGTGAATACGACGCTCAAATCGGGCTCCAACGCCATCCATGGCACCTTGTTCGACTTCATCCGCAATTCGCGTTTCGACGCCAACTACACGCAGAACAACCAGGTGGGAGCGCCGCGCGGCAAGCACATCACCAACCAGTTCGGCGGCACCATCGGCGGCGCGATCAAGAAAAACAAGGATTTCTTCTTCGGCAGTTTCGAGGGTTTCCAGGAACGTGTTCCCTTCCCCGTGGTGGCCAACGTTCCGCCGATGGACCTCCGCGACGGCCAGCACTTCAGCGCCTACAAGTGGACCATTTATGACCCCCTGACCGTTTCCGACTGCGTGGACAAGGTTTCTGTCACCGGCACCTGCTCCAGCCCATACATCCGCAAGCCGTTCCCCGGCAATGTGCTCCCCACGAGCCGTATCAGTCCGATCGCGCAGAAGATTCTTTCCTACTATCCTGTGCCGAACACGGTCGGGGTCACGCAGAACTTCGTGTACTCCAACAGCACCGGGAAGTACCACTACAACCAGCCGATCGCGCGCTGGGACCATATGTTCAGCGAAAAGGACCGCGTCTACTTCACCGGCACCTTCCAGCACGGGCAGGAGTACCGCAACCAGACCGGCATCCCGGGCGTCGCCGCCGCGGGCAACATCGGCTCCGAGCGCACCAATTTCAATGTGATCGGGTCTTGGACGCGCCTTGTTTCGGCCAGCGCGATCTTTGACCTGCGTCTCTCCTTCGGGCGTTTCACAGCCGTATTTCCCGATACCGCAACCGATTCCGGCGTGACTGCGGCCGACTTGGGGATGAACAACATCCCGCGCGCCCCCACCAGTCCCGGTCCACTGCCGCCCCGCTTCACGCTGGACCAGTTTACCGACTTGTTCGGCAACGGCACCAACCTGTTCACCTGGTCTACAAACAACCAGTGGAATCTGGTGCCAACCCTCACGGTCTCGAACGGGAAGATGACGATCAAGTATGGAGTCGACATGGTGTATGCCGGCATCGGCTCCGGCAACATCGGCAACACGAATGGACAATTCGGCTTCAACCGGTCCGCCACGCAGCAATATCCGTTACGCGCGGGGTCGACAGGCGACGGCGCGGGTATCGCGGATCTGCTGCTAGGCGCACCGGGCACGGGCTTCATCGACTGGAACGACACCTACTACCGGACGTGGCCCTACGCGGGGATTTTCGTGCAGAACGACTGGCGGGTAGCCCGGAAGCTGACCCTGAACCTTGGTCTGCGCTACGACGTCCAGTTCCCGTTCGTCGAGCGTTTCAACCGGATCAACACCGGCTTCGACTACAACTCCAAGAACCCGCTCAGCGATCAAATCCTGGCTGCCTGGAAGACCAACGCCGCCGCCTACAACGCCAACAAGGCAAACGCGTTTCCCTACCCCCCGGCTCCGGCCGCAATCGTGGGCGGAAAGACCTTCGTCCAAGCGGGCGGCCCAAGACGCACCTATGACACCGACTGGAGCAACCTCCAGCCGCGCTTCGGCCTGGCCTGGGCCTTCCACCGCACCAGCGTTCTGAGGACAGGCTTCGGCATCTACCACCGCACGGCAACCCAGAGCGGATACACGGACGGCTTCAGCCAGCAGACGGCCTACCAGGCATCGCTGGACGGTGGAATCACCCCGGCGGCGCTGTCGGGCACCGCCAATGGTCCCTACACCCTCTCCAACCCATTCCCGAACGGAATCACCCGCCCCACTGGACCGGAACTCGGATTGCTCACCAATATTGGAAATGCAGTCAGCTTCGACGGTCGCCAGCGTCCCATCCCCCGGACCTTCCAGTATTCGCTCGGATTCCAGCACCGGTCGTTTTGGAACACGCTGTTCGACGTTTCCTATGTGGGGAGCATCACCAACCACGATGCAATGTCTTACAACTCCGACTACCTGCCGATGGATGTTTTCCTGCAGGGACAGAAAACCAATACGTTCCTGACCCGCACGGTACCGAATCCGTTCTATGGGATTCTTCCCAAGAACACCACCTTCGGCGCTGGTGCCACCATTGCAGCGCAGAATCTGTATTATCCGTATCCAACGTTCAATGGAGTGACGGTGAGCACCAATCCCTGGACCAGCTACCGCTACGATTCGCTGCAAGTGCGGGCCGACAAGCGTTTCGGCGGCAACCGGGCCCAGGGTGGAGCTTTGACTGTTGTCTTCGCCTACACGTTCTCAAAGAACTTCCAAACTGCGAACCGGCTGAACAACTGGGACCTTTCCGAAACACCGGTGCATGAACTGGTCAGCTACGACAAGCCCCAGAATGTGTCGTGGAACGGAGTCTGGGATATACCGGTGGGCAAGGGCAGGCACTTTTTCAACAAGCCGAACAAGGTCGTGGACCAGATCATCTCGGGCTGGAACATCAACTGGATCTACCGCTACAATTCCGGCAATCCGGTCAATGGCTTCGACGTCGTTTCATCGTGCGGCAACCTGCTGGTGGACAACCAGTCCCACGACCATTGGTTCAACAACGACAAGACATGCTACAAGTCCCGCGCCAGCTTCACGTTGCGCACCGTGCCGGACCGCTTCCCGTGGCTGCGGCAGATGGATAACACTACCGTGAACCTGGCGGGGGCGAAGACTTTCTCGATCACCGAGCGCTGGAAATTCAACCTGCGGGCCGAGGCGTTCAACCTGTTGAACCACCCCCTGTACGCCGGTCCGGATACGACTTATACAAACGCCCGCTTCGGCATGCTGCCGGTGGGGCAGCAGAACTTCCCGAGGTTGATCCAGATTTCGGGGAAGCTCAGTTTCTAGTTACACCCGGCAGGAAAGGAACAAGATGACATTTTTCGCCCAACCGGACTTCACGAATCAGAAAGTCGAGATTTTTGGCGTCCCCACCGGCGCACCCGTCAACGGCAATCCGGTCGCCACGCTCCTGTTTGAAGCGAATGAACACCCGAACGCGGTGGTCTTGTATCGCGACGAGGCTGCGGGAACGTGGCACATGTTCGTTTCATTCGCCTATCGGAATCCCGGCGACTTCCAGGGCGTGAAGGCGTACGATTTTGCGGCGGCGTACCTGACCGGGAACCACCAGCTTCAAGCTGCATCCTCCCTGAATTTAGGGATTGATTGCCTGGGGATGGCGATACAACCCGGAACGGGCGATCTTTTCATCGCTTGTCTCGGGCAGATCGCAATATATCCGCACGCCAACTACACGACGAACAATCCAGTCGCGCTGGCCTTCGCTACACACGCAGCCTTGCCCGGTGCCTTGCCTGACGTTTGCGCGAACCTGGCATTCGACCGGCACGGGTATCTATGGATGTCGGCCTTCAATTGGGTGGTCTGCTTCACCAATTCGGTGGTGGGTGGGAGCGGCCAGTTCGTCAAGATCGACAACGTGCAGAACCTGTCGCCAAAGCATACTTTGCAGCCATCGATCGATCCGCCGCAAGGCTCGCAATTCTATCCTTTTTCCCAGCCGGAAGGGATCGCCTTTGATCCGGACGGCAACTTGTGGGTAGCCAACAACAACGAGGATGCAGGGTCGCCGAACAATCAGGGCGATACCACGCTGCTTAAGATCGGGAGGGAATGGATCGACACGACCTTGAGAACCGGAGTGGCGCAGCCACTGTCCGATATTGACGCCACAGTCCACTACATGGCGGGCGCAAAGTTTGGCGGACTTGCCTTTGACGGCTACACGCTCTACCTGCACGACCAAGGCGACACCGACGCGGACCACAGGCGGACGTGGAAATTCAACACCCTCGCAGTCCCCGCCGCCGGTCCGCTGGGACCGCCAATCTTCCAACCCTCCGGGATTCCAACGACCTACCCCGGCAACGGAAGCGGAACCTTCATCGACCCGGATCCGGTCAAACTTTTGATCGGCGACAGCCCTGCCGACGTCGGCGGCGAACCGGACATCGCGGCCTACCAACTCTGGGAAAGCCACGATATTGGAGTATCGAACACGCAGGTGGCCATTCCGCCGGTCATGGACTTCTTGGACGTGGTGACCCCGAATGCCGAGGCATTCGGGTACGTCAGGGTGCGGAATATCGGCACCAAGGCCACCACCGGAAATGAGGTGATCCGGCTCCACTGGGCTACTGCTTCGACTGGACTCACCTGGCCCGCGCCATGGGATTCACTCGCGGCACTGCCGCTGGGCGGCATCATCGGGACGCAACTATTGGGCGTGATCGCACCGGGGGATGAGAAGTTCTTCGAATTCCACTGGGACAAGACACCGGATCCCAACCTGTACGGCGGAAATGCCCATTTCTGTTTGGTGGCCAGAATTGAGTCCGCACAAGTTTATCCCTTCGGCGCGACCCACCCGGAAAAATGGGCGAACGCGAACTTGGACCTTTCCGACAACGTCCAGAACAACCGGATGATGGCGTGGAGGAACATCGCGGTCGCAAGCGCGAATTTGGCCCCGGATGCCCCGGGCCGGCATGTTCACGACCTGACCGTGCTCGGAGCCAACCCGACAGGGCAACCGCACACGTTCCGATTCGCGGTTGAGGCGCAACACAACGACGGGCATCGCGACCATTCAGGCAGGGTCGTCATCCACGCCACGGACCGCTCCTTGGATCATTTGCTCGCCGCAAAGCACGCGGGGGCACTCGAACCGCTCGGACACGGCAAGTTCCTGCTTCTCCGTCCAAGCGAGGGGATTGACAATATCGAGCTTGGCCCCGGGGAGTTGTTTCCATTCCGGGTGGAATACGACGGCGGGACGGGGCACGATTTCGTGCTGCGGGCCCTGCAATACGTTCACACCGGTGGGCACGACAGGCTCATGGGGGGTCAGACGCTGGTGGTCGGCAAGCCGAAGTGGTTCGGGCGACGCCGCTAAACGCCTCCGATTTGGGTTTCTGCCTCCCTTGCACCAGTATTTCGTGACGAGGGGTAGTCGTGAGAATCAGGATAATGCCCCGGAGTCGCAAGACCGTCGGGGCATTTCCGCGTTTGGACGCCGTATACTGCGGGGGTGACCCTGCGCGGCCCGAAGCGACTCCCGACCGTCGATCTGCTCCGGGGCCTTTGCATCATCGCTGTGGTGCTCCACCACATCAACCTCCGCGTCAAGTTCAACAAGAGCGCGTCGGGCGCAATGCTGCCGGATGTCGTCAACAGGATTCTCTTCTGGAATGGCAGCTACGGGGTCAAGGTATTCTTTGTTGTTTCCGGATTCCTGATTACCTCCACGATCTTGAGGCGGTGGGGAAGCTTGGACGGAATCGACGTGGCCGCCTTCTACCGGCTGCGTGTCGCGCGGATTGCACCTTGTCTGGTGGCACTGTTGGCGATCCTGAGCATCCTGCATCTGGCGGGCGCCACTGGCTACACCATCAATCCACACCGGACGACGCTGCCGCGCGCACTTCTGGCCGCCCTGACATTCCATGTCAACTGGCTGGAGATCAAAATCGGGTACCTGCCTGGCTCGTGGGACATCCTGTGGTCCCTTGCGGTGGAGGAGACGTTCTACATCGCATATCCGATTGTTTGCCGATTCGTCCGTTGGCGCAGCGTCCTGATCGTTGGAGTTCTGGCGCTGGGTATGGCAGGACCATTCTTCCGGACAGTCCTTGCGCCAAACGAGATGGCGACGGACTACGCCCTGCTCGCAAACCTGGACTGCATCGCCATGGGCTGCGTGGCCGCACTCCTGGCGGGGCAACTGCCCGTTGTGGGCGGACTTGGCGCTGGATGCCGGGTGATTGGCTCAGTGATGATCGTGCTGGTGACCCTCGCCCGACCGGTTTCAGCCTGGCTGCAGCTGGGCAGAACGGGGCTGGACGTAACCATATTGGCGGCAGGCACGGCACTAGTCCTCGTGGCGGTCCGCCCGCACGCCGACCGCGCCCCATCATGGTCCGCCCCCGTCCGATGGTTCGGGCGGAACAGCTACGAGGTGTATCTGACACACATGTTCGTGGTGATGGCGGGATTCCAAACGTTCACGGCCGCGCGCGCGCCGATCAACAGCGCTCCCCTCTGGTTCGTGGGAATCCTCGCCGTCTCCGGACTCCTGGGCCACATTGTGGCAACCTTTTACTCCGAGCCGCTGAACCAACTGATCCGCCACCGGCGCCGATCCTAACGGAATATTCACTTCCCAAGCAGCCTTGCGTTAACTTGGTACAAGCGCAGATCATGCATCGAGCAATTACGCACCCATTCCAAATCCTGGGAGCTTGCCTGCTGGCCCTCCCGCTAGCACTGTCCGGCCAATCGCAGACTCCGCCCCCGGGCGGGCGCGGACCCGCCGCACCGGTCCGCAGCCCCTTCCTGATCTCTCGGCCAGTTCCCGATACGGCCTCGGTCGAGCGCGGCAAATCCGCGTTTGTCCAAGCCTGCGGTTTTTGCCACGGTCCCAACGCGACCGGCGGCGAGGGCCCGGATCTTCTCCGTTCGGCGGTCGCCCTGCGCGACGAGGGCGGCGACGAACTGGGTCCGGTGATTCGGAACGGCAAGCCGGGCATGCCCCCGTTCCCCCAGATGTCGGACGCACAGATCAAGGATATTGCGGCGTTCATCCGCACCCGCCAGCAGGATGCCATCGACCGGAACTCGTACAAGCTGAAGCCGGTGAACACAGGGGACGCAGCCAAGGGCAAGGTCTTTTTCGGTGCCAATTGCGCTTCGTGCCACACCGGGGCGAAGGATCTGAAGGGCATCGCCGGAAAGTATGATGAGGCGGTGCTGATGGGACGAATCGTCTATCCCGGCGGGCGGGCCGGGGGAAAGGCGGCTGTGAAGGTGACCTCGGGAACCCGCACAGTCGAAGGCAAGCTGGAGTACCTGGATGACTTTGAGGTTGCACTGCGCGACGCATCCGGGGAGTACCACGGCTTTACGCGCGGTCCGGCCGTCAAGGTGGTGGTCGACGATCCGCTGTCAGGGCACGAAAAACTCATGAAGTCGTTCAACGACACCGATTTGCACAATGTTCTGGCCTACGTGGTGACCCTCAAGTGAGAACGTACGACATGAAGAAGCTCGCGATTTCCCTCTCCCTTTCGGCAGTTGCATTGCTGGGGCAAGGCTTGGATCCAGCCAAGCTGCTCCAGCCGCCGACCGATACGTGGCCCACGTTCAACGGCGACTATTCCGGCAAGCGGTTCAGTCCGTTGAATCAGGTCAATTCAACCAACGTCGGAAACCTGACGCTGGCATGGACCTACCGGATGAATTTCGGACCCAATGCGCCCGGCGGCGTGACCATGAAAGCGACCCCCATCGAGGTCAATGGCGTCGTCTATTTCTCGGCCCCGGACCACGCATGGGCCGTGGACGCGCGCACCGGCCGCCAGTTGTGGCACTACACCTGGAAATCGAAGGGTGGCATCCATATCGGAAGCCGCGGCATCGGCATATACCGGGACTGGATTTATTTTGAAACACCCGACAACTATCTGGTGTGCCTGAACGCCAAGGACGGCACCGAGCGGTGGCATGTGGAAATTGGCGACGTCCGTCTGGAGTACTTCTCGACCCCTGCCCCCGTGGTAATCAAGAACCACATCATTGTCGGCACTGGCGGCGACTCGCTCGACGTGCCCGGCTACCTGGAAGCCCGCGACCCCGAGACTGGCAAGACCCAGTGGCATTGGAACTCGACTCCGCGCGTCGGCGAGCCGGATGCCAAGACATGGCCCAACAAGGATGCCATGGAACACGGCGGCGGCATGACATGGATGCCCGGCACCTACGATCCGGAACTGAACCTCTACTACCTCGGCACGGGCAATCCCAATCCGGTATTCGCAGGACAGGGCCGTAAGGGCGACAATCTTTATACGTGCTCGATCGTGGCCTTGGACGTTGATACGGGCAAGATGAAGTGGTACTTCCAAGCCTCCCCGCACGACACGCATGATTGGGATGCCGTGCAGACACCGGTGCTCTTCGACGGCGTCATCGATGGCAAGCCACGCAAACTGATCGCCCAAGCCAGCCGTAACGGCTATTTCTTCGTGCTGGACCGCACGAACGGGCAGAAAATTGTCTCCAAACCCTACGTGCCGATCAACTGGTCGAAAGGCGAGGACAAGCGCGGACAACCGATTCCAAATCCCGACAAGGACCCGAAGGCGGATGGCATCCTGAGCGCTCCGGCAGCCTCCGGCGGAACGAACTGGGCGGCACCCTCGTTCAGCCCGCAGACGGGACTGTTCTATGTCAGCTCGACTGAAAACTACAGCCTACTTTTCATGACCGACACCGACAACAAGCCCGAGGGCTTCGCCGGCAAGGAGAACAACCTGTGGTCCAAGGCATCGCTCACCGCCCTTGACTACAAGACTGGCGAGAAAAAGTGGGTTCACGAGTATCCGGGCCAAGGTGGAGGGAATTTCGGAATTCTGACCACAGCGGGCAACGTGCTGTTCACCGGCGATCCCTTCTCAAACTTCCTCGCCTTCGACCCGGCCAACGGCAACATCCTTTGGCATGCGCGGTTGGGCGGGGCGGTCGCAAATGGCCCAATGACGTACCAGTTGGACGGCAAGCAATATGTAGTGGTCGGAGGCGGTGATACGCTGTACGCCTTCGCGCTGAACAAGTAGTTCGCCCATGGAGGGTTGACGATGCTTTGGATGTACCTGATTCCGACGTGGTTGCTCGGGGTGCTGATCGTCGGCACCTCCGTTGTCCTGTCCGTTCTCGGATTGTATCTGCTGGAGCCGTTCATACGAAGGCACCCGCACCCCGGCAACGACATTGTCTACAGCTTCGCGGCCGGAGTCGGAGTCATTTACGCCCTCGTTCTGGGATTGTTTGCGGTCGCGACGTGGGATTCGTTGAAGGCAGCTGACGACACCGCATCCAAGGAGGCGCTCCAGGTCAGCAAGCTGTATCTGGACCTTAGTGGCTATCCCAAGGCCGACCGGGACCACCTGCGACCACTGCTGCGCCAATATTTGAGCCATGTCATCAAGGTGGAGTGGCCTGTGCAACAGAAGGGACAGGATCCCAAGGACCCGGCCTTTATCGCCGAAATGATGGACTACTGGATGAAAGTGGAGCCGGTAACCGAGGGACAAAAGATCGTCCACACCGAGGCGATGCAGCAATTGAACGAGCTGTTGTCGCTCCGGCGCGCCAGACAGGCCAATGTCCATGCAGCGCTGCCAACGCCGCTCTGGGCCGTGGTTATCCTGGGTGCAATCGTAAACATCGCGATGTGCTTCCTGATCTCTTCCGACAAAGGGGTTCTGCACTCGGCCATGGTGGCCTTGTTTGCCGCGATGATCGGCGTCATGATCTTCGTCATTGTGGCCGTGGACCATCCCATGTGGGGCGATGTGAGCGTGTCGCCGGAAAGCTATGTGCAGGTTTTGAACAGGCTTTCCAGCGAATCGGCGTCACTGGGCAGGTAGACGGCGCCCTGGGCCGACTGCCGGTGCCGGTAGTGACAACTATGTTAAACTAAAGCAGTTCGGGTCCCGGCTTCCAAGCCGGGGCTTATCTGTGCCCAAAAGCACTGGAAACAGTGCAACAAGCACTTGAAGCAAAGGCACTTGAAGCAAAGACACCTCCATGCCAAAACTCAAAACCCACAAAGGGGCCGCAAAACGGTTCAAGAAAACCGGGACGGGAAAGATTGTCAGGCAGCACGCGTTTGCCCGGCATATCCTCACGTCCAAGTCCCGCAAGCGGAAGAACAAGCTGCACAACTCTGTCGTGGCCGATGATTCGGACCAGGCGAAGTTGGCGCGGATGATTCCGTACTAGACGGTAATTCCGTCCAGACAAGCGTGTGATCGGGCCACCGCACGTGCCCGCATCGCCGCAGTTCCCGAAACCGGGAACACCAGACATACCACACAAGGAGAAGAAACGTGCCCAGAGTAAAAAGAGGTACCAAACGCCGCGCGAATCGTTCCAAAACACTGGAACTCGCGTCGGGATATTTTCTTACAAAGAGCAA
>CAITMP010000009.1 GCA_903893525.1 uncultured Acidobacteriia bacterium
CCCCCCCAGCAGCACCACCGTGGCAAGGAAGAAATTGTTCGTGGCAATGGTGCCGAATCGTGCGCGCTCCCGCTTCTCAACAAGCGAGAGCGCTTCTAGGAGCGCGCGGACCCGAGCCAAGCCAGATCCTCGACCGACGGCACATCGATCAACCCAAAATACAAATCTTCCAAAGACCCATCCAGTTCGCCCCGGACAAAATCCCGTGCGATCTTCCCCCCGTGCACAATAATGAAGCGCGTCGCCAAGCGTTCCAATGCCGACAGAATATGGGAGGTCAGGAAGACCGTCCCCCCTTTCGCGGCATAGCTCTCCAGCAATTGGCCGATGGTTCGTGCCGTCATTGGGTCGATCGCCTCGAACGGCTCGTCCAGAAACAGCACCGAGGGATTGTGGATCATCGCCATCGCCAGCGACGTCTTCTTGCGCATGCCACTGGAGCAATTTCCAGCAAAGACCTTGCGGCCATGCTCCAGATCCAGCACCCGCAGCAGTTGCCCGCCCCGCTCCCGAGCCACGGCATCGGCAAAGCCGTAAACCCGACCCGTCAAGGTCAAGTGCTCCTCCACCGTCAGGTCGTCAAATAGCCCCAATGTGGCGGGCAACACCCCGATCCGGTGTTTCAACGCCACATCGCGGGCCGCAACACTCATGCCCGCAACCATCGCATCCCCGGAACTAGGCTGGAGCAAGCCGGTCAGCATGTTGAGCGTCGTCGACTTTCCGGCCCCGTTGGGCCCCATGAATGCACAGATCGACCCGGCTGGAAGGTCGAAGGAGATGCCGTCCACTGCGGTAAAGGAGCCAAAGCGCCGCGTCAGACTCCTGCAGGAGATCATGGGAATATTATCCTGCAAGGACTTGGCTCTAGTACCACCCCCAACAGATCGGACATCTCTTTACACTTCCGAAATTGCATTCCGGCCCGCAAGATGCGATCATTCGGAATTACCATGCCGGACGTCCGCAGAATCTTGAACGATATGGCAGCGAACGAGGGTGCTGCTGCCGACGCCGTCCGGAACCTCAGCGACTGGCAGCTGAACTGGCAGCAGGTTCCAGGCACGACTTGGAGCGTGGCCCAAACCTTGGACCACGTCGCGCTGACCAACAACATGTATGTCGGAGCCATGCTGAAAGCGGTGGCTGCCGCACCCCGTCCCACCCGCCTCTGGAGCGGTAGAATCACCCCGGGCTATTTCGGGCAAAAATTCATTGAAAACTTGGAGCCGCCGGTCAAACGCGTAAAGGTCAAGGCCCCGAAGGAGGTCATCCCGGCCTCCCGTAAAACAGCCGATGAGGTTCTCACTGCATTTGCCGACAGCCACAGGGGCATTCGGCAGGTAATTGACGAATCCACAGGCATGGACTTGAACGAGATCACCTTTGTAAATCCATTCGCCCGGTTGCTGCGCCCCCGGCTGGGGACCGGATTGCTCATCCTAATGGCCCACGAGCGGCGGCACCTGTGGCAGGCCGCCAACATCAAACAAGCCGCTCTTTCGGCCTGACCCGCGCCCCCCGCACTGTTGCGGAGCCTTCAACAAAAATTCATCTGATCGACGCATTCCATCGCTATCCTGACGGAGGTATGCTGTCCGCCTTTCCGGCACGGCACCCAAATTCCAACTGGAGAAACACCAAAGAATGCGTTTGACAGCCCTGTCCCTGCGTCCCCTCGTAACGGGCGCCCTTTCGTGCTTCCTTCTTGCCACCTCCGCCTTGGCACAGACCACCGCCCCGGCCAGCGTCAAGATTCTGCTTCCCGAACGGACCCGCCTGCTGGAAGGCCAGCTTGTCGACCTCGTCCTCGAAGTCCGCAACACCACCACCGCCACCGGACTCAAGGTCATGGCGGGTGCCACCGACATCACTGCGAACTTCACCGCCAAGGCCGCCCAGCTCGATTGCGACTCCACCCCCGACTGGGTGATCCGCGCCGACCTGCAGTCCTTCCCGGCCGGTCCCGTCAACCTCCAGGTCAGCCTGATGGCTGATGGCAAGGCCGTCTCCGACAGCCGCAACATCGACGTCCGTCCCTTCTCCCTCAACGGCCGCCGGAACGTCATCCTCTTCATCGGCGACGCCATGGGCACCGCCTACCGCGACGCCGCCCGCCTCGTCTCCCGCTCCATCCTCGACGACAAGGGAAACAGCTCCTTCCGTGAAGGCTTCTTCGACAACCTGCTCGAAATGGACAAGATGCCCATCTCCGGCAATGTCATGACCTACGGCTCCGATTCCGTGGTTCCCGATTCCGCCAACACCGGCACCAACTGGGCCACCGGCAATAAGAGCTACCTCAACGCCGTGAACTCCCTCACGGACGGAACCGACTGCCGCTGGCGCTTCAACGGCGCCACCAACGCCGCCAACCTCGCCTTCATCCTCGACAACCCGCGCGTGGAAAACCTCTGGCAGTACCTCAAGCGCCGCTTCCGCTACCGCACCGGCATTGTCAGCACCGCCGACATCACTGACGCCACCCCGGCCGTGGAAGGCTCCTACTCCGGCTACCGCCAAACCCGCTTCGAAATCGCCCGCCAGTACCGCGAAAACCCGATGCTCGGTGGCCGCCCAGCCCTCGACGTCATCTTCGGCGGCGGCAAGGACCAGTTCATGGCCAGCGCCCGTACCGACAAGCGCGACCTGATCGGCGAATTCCAGTCGCTCGGCTACCGCTATATCCAGACCGCCACCGAACTCGCCGCCATCACCAACGGCCAGCCCACCCTCGGCCTCTTCCGCGGCAACCTGAACCCGGCGTCCAACTCGGCCGGCCTCGCCGCCTCGGACTCCAACATGGACGTTGCCTACGATAAGCTCGGCCTCAAGCGCCCCGCCTCCGAGCCCGTCGCCAACCTGCAAGGCTTCACTGACCAGCCCATGCTGGACCTGATGACCAAGAAGGCGATCGACATCCTTTCCAACGCCGCTACACCGATCGAGGCCCTCTCCGGCAACCCCGGCAATACCCCGTTCATCTTGATGGTGGAGGGCGCTTCCATCGACAAGCAGTCCCACCCGAACAATGCCGCCGGCACCATCTGGGACACCATTGAACTCGACAAAGCCGTCGGCGTCGCCCGTACCTGGGCCGCCAACCGCAACGACACCTTGGTCGTCGTCACGGCAGACCACGACCAGTCCATGTCCATCATCGGCGTCAGCAACAGCGCCGATGCCGACTACTTCGACCGCACCAAGAGCGTCGACATCGCTTGGAAGTCCGGCCGCGGCGACCAGTCCGCCACAGTTTGGGGCGATTCGTTCTCCAACACCCGCGCCGGTCTCCCCTTCACCAACTCCAGCGACAGTGCCGCCAACAACAAGGGTGCCGCTGGTATGCCGTCCGTTGGTGCCTTGACCGCCACCGCCGCGAATCCGTATGGCGACACCTACTCGACCTACTACGGCTTCCCGGCCTACAACCTCGATCCCAAGACCGGTTACCCGACCAACGCAGCCGCCCCCGGCTCCGTCCTCCGTCGGTTGGCCGTCGGCTACCGCACGGGCGACCACACGGGGTCCACCGTTCCGGTGACCGCCGAAGGTCCGGGCGCGTATTTGTTCACCGGTTACCAGGACCAGACGGACCTCTTCTTCAAGATGGCCCTTTCGCTCACTGGTAATACGGCGGACGGCGACAAGATCGTCGACCAGATCCGCAACAGCACCAGCTACCCGAAGACTTTTGGCAAGTAGCTAACAGAGATTGGAGGGGAGACGCCCACCCGTGGCTCCCCTCCATTCATACCCCTCAGCCACAAGCACCTAGAAAATGACCCGCATCCTCCCCGCCCTGCTCGTCGCCGCCGTCTCCGTGGCCTTCTCCCAGACCCCTGCAGCCCCGACTCCCCCCGCCCGCCCCGGAGCCGAACTCCTGGCTTTCACCCTTGAGGAAAACCGCGGTGAAACCGCTGTCAAACTCGGACCGCCAGTCCACACCGGAGCTTTCGGCCCCGGCTACATCTCCTGGTTCTACCAAGTCGGCATGAGCGACGAGGATTTCAGCCACACCCTCCTCTTCCGCACGTCCGACGGCAAGCTCGTCAGCATCACCCGAGCCTTCGACCCCGAAATCACCGTCGACCACCTCTTCCCCGCCTCCGAAACCGTGATGCGTTACTGGCCCGACGCCAAAGCCCCCCAGTTCAAGGCCCGCGTCCGCAAACTCTCCGGCGACCGCCTCCTCGTCGCCATGGGCTCCGCCGAAGGCCAGAAATGTGGCCAAGTTCTCCTGATCCGCCGCTCTGCGGTACCAATTTTCTTCCCTTGGCTGGAAGACCCCACCCCCGGCAAACCGTAGCCCCGTTGTGGACAGGATGGCGTCCTTTGGCCTGGCTGGGACTTTGGCCTGGCTGGGACTTTGGCTTGGCTGGGAATTGATGACCTCTGGTGGAAACAGCCCTCGGAGCACATCGCGCACCTCCTGAACCAGCGACATGGCCCTCTCGGCGTCCGACATTTCGAGTTCGAGCCAATCATCGGCATACCGAGCACCGACCGGGTTCGGAGTGAGTTCCGCAAAAACCTCGCCATCGATTGGAAAGCCTTGTTCCATTGGGACCAACGCCACCAAGGGACTTGATGTCGCGCGTACGACCACCTCCTGCTGATTGTCGAGAGGCAGTTCGCGGAGTTTCGCGCCCAAGGACCCTTCCAGCGTGGACACGACCATACAGGAAGTGAAGCGCGGGAACTGGAGATGGCCTTGTCAACGGGAGGGACGGTTGCGGCGTGGGGGATAATCAAGGTTCGCACCAAACGGTCCAGTCGATGGAAAGCCCACAGGAGATTTTGCCCTTTATCCGGCCGTCCGGACCACCGCTGCAGTACAGTCGGGAGAGCTTTGCGGAGATTCCACTGCCGGGCCGAATGGCAGATTACCCGGAACTGCGGTACATGGGCTCCAAGCACAGGCTTCTCCCGTGGATCCACGGGGTGCTCCGAACGCTGGATTTCGAGACGGCGGCGGACCCTTTCGTCGGGAGTGGCTGCGTGGCCTATTTGCTGAAAGCGATGGGCAAGGAGGTAGCAGCCTCCGATTTCCTCAATTTCCCGGCGGTAATCGCAGAGGCCACCGTGGAAAACAGCGGCTGGCGCCTTGACGAAGGGGCTGTGCAAACGCTGCTCCGGCAACGACCAGGCGGGCCAACCTTCATCGAGGACACTTTCGGCGGGATTTTCTACGGGCTGGACGACCTGCGGTTCCTCGACCGGGTTTCGGGAAATCTCGGCGAACTGGACCACGAGCACCAGCGGGCACTGGCCAAGGCCGCATTGATCCGGTCGTGCCTCAAGAAGCAACCGCGCGGCGTGTTTACCGTGTCCGGGGATCTATCCCACTATGACGACGGGCGACGCGATCTGCGATTGACGCTTCAGGAACATTTCCTGGAGCAGGTCCAAGCGTTCAACCGTGTGGTTTTCGACAACGGCAAGAACAGCACGGCAAAGAGGGCGGACGTGTTTGGAGCCGGTCCGGACACGGACGCGGCGGAGGTTGATTTGGTGTATCTGGACCCGCCGTACGTGCCCCGCGCCGACGACAACTGCTACATGAAGCGGTACCACTTTCTGGAGGGGCTCTCATGCTACTGGAAGGACTGCCGGATCATGGAGAAGACCAAGGTCAAGAA
>CAITMP010000010.1 GCA_903893525.1 uncultured Acidobacteriia bacterium
CCCGCAATCAGCAGCATTCCCGAGAGATAGAGATACAGGGTCTCCAAGCGTTTCGAGTCGTCGCCGACCGCCGCATTCAGCTTTGCCACGTTCAGCTTTACCGCATTCAGCTTTGCCACGTTCAGCTTTGCCGCATTCAGCTTTGCCGCATTCATTTTGGGCGCAAGCAGCATCAGCGAGCCAATCGCCACGCCGAAAATCCCCACAGCGAGAATTATGTGGGGCGGGCTGAGAATTTTGACGTCCAGTCCGTAGGCGTTGTGCCACCAGTCATCGAAAGGTGCCGACGTAATCATGCTGAAGCCGCCCCAAGCTGTCACGAAGGCACCAAGCGGTCCCCGGAAACCCAGCACGCCAACCGAGGAATCCCGCATGGGCGACTTGGTGAATGTGGTCCAGAGGATCAAGTAGCCGCATGTGATGCCCGCAATGACCCCGCACAGTTGGATTGCGAGATGGGCCGGTGTCCAAAAAGTATCGCGTCCAATGGAGCGGTGCCACGAAATATCCCAGTGGATGCCGATCATGGCCGACGTAACGCCAAGCGCGGTCAGCCAGATATACCAAGGGATGCCGCCACCAACCGGGCGGCTGAAATCGGTTCCGCTGGAATTGGTCTGAAACGCTGTCGCCATACCCACCATCCTAAACCCCTGAGCCTGTGGGACCCGTTCCCTTGGCTGGTAAAATAAAAATTCCCTGCACATGAACAATTTGATGGCCCGCTCCCTCTCCGAAGTCGATCCCGACATCCACCATTTGGTCCTGCGGGAGGCGGAGCGGCAGAACGGCCAAATCGAACTGATCGCGAGTGAGAACTTCACTTCAGAAGCGGTTTTGGAAGCCACCGGCTCCGTTTTCACCAACAAGTACGCCGAGGGTTATCCCGGACGGCGGTACTACGGGGGCTGCGAAGTCACCGACGAGCTGGAAAACATCGCCCGTGAGCGTGCGAAGAAGTTGTTCGGTGCCGAGTACGTGAATGTGCAGCCCCATTCGGGCTCCCAGGCCAACCAGGCTGCGTTCGGAGCCGTTGTCAGCCCCGGCGACACGATCATGGGACTGGACTTGGCGCACGGCGGCCACCTGACCCATGGCCACAAGCTCAATTTCTCGGGTAAGCTCTACAACGTGGTCGGCTACCAAGTGACCCCTGCGGACGGGGACCAGGGCGAGCGGATCGATTTCGAGCACTTGGCCCAACTGGCCGACCAGCACAAGCCCAAGATGATCATCGCGGGAGGAAGCGCGTACCCCCGCCAGTGGGATTTCAAGCGGTTCCGCGAGATTGCGGATTCCGTCGGGGCGATCCTGCTGGTCGACATGGCGCATTTTTCGGGACTAGTGGCGGCGGGCGTGCACCCCAATCCCTGCGAATACGCCGACATCGTCACCACAACAACCCACAAGACGCTGCGGGGCCCGCGTTCCGGGATGATCCTTGCCAAGGCGCAGTACGGCAAGGCCATCGACCAGAATGTGTTTCCGGGCGTGCAGGGCGGCCCGCTGGTCCATGTGATCGCGGCAAAGGCCGTATGCTTCCTGGAAGCGCTGCAACCGGAATTTGTGACTTACCAGAAGCAGGTTGTGGCCAACGCGAAGGCCTTGGCGGCGGGAATGCAGGAAGCTGGATTCCGCGTGGTCTCCGGCGGCACCGATACCCACTTGATGCTGGTGGATGTCTTTTCCGCCGGGGTTCGTGGCAAAGAGGCTGAACAATCACTGGACCGAGCCAGGATCACCGTGAACAAGAACGGTATCCCGTTCGATGTCAACCCCCCGATGAACCCAAGCGGCATCCGGCTGGGCACTCCCGCCGCGACCACACGCGGGTTCGGCGAGTCAGAAATGGCGGAGGTTGCCAGCTGCATCGCGGCGGTTGTGAATGCGGCGGGCGGCAAATCCGACTTGGAAGCCACGATCACCGGCGTCCGGGAGCGCGTGGAGGCCCTGACCTCGCGATTCCCGCTGTATGCCTGGAAGCGACCGGCCTAGCCCGTGCCCAAATCTCCGGTCAAGGTCGCAATCGACGTACGACGCATCCGTGATTTCGGCGTTGGCACCTATATCCGGAATTTGATGAAGGCCCTGGGCGATCTGGAAGCCACGGCCGAGCATCCCGCGCACCAGTACAACCTGATTTGCCTGGACGAGGACCGGCAGAATTTCGCGGCCCTGCCGGACAACTTCCAGACCGTGGTCCACAACCGCAAGGACTCGTCGCGCCTGGACCATCTGATGTTGCCCTGGTTGTTGTACAAACTCGGTCCGGATGTGACGCACATCCCGTTCCACAGGGTGCCGCTGCTGATTCCCAAGCCGTATGTGGTTACCATCCACGATCTGAGCAGCCTGTTTTATGACGAGGCATCCGGACTGCTGCACCAGGCGCATATCTTCCGGTTGAAGAAAGGTTTGGAGCGGGCCGAGCGGATCATCGCGGTTTCCGGAGCCACGCAACGCGACGTGGTGAACCTGGTGCCCGAGGCGGCGAACCGCATCCAACTGATTTACAATGCCCCGGATCCCAAGTTCGCGGAGGGTGGGCTGCCGTCGGATGCGCGGGCCGCAGGGCCCGAGGCTGTCCGACGCGAACACCACCGAATCCTGGAACGCTACCAGATTCGCGACCCGTTTCTGCTCTATGCGGGATCGATCCGTCCCCAGAAGAATATTCCCCGACTGATCGAGGCGTTTGCCGTAGCCAAGACGCAGTTGGAGGGCCATCCCACCCTCGGGAATCTGCGGTTGATCATCATCGGGGACGAGATTTCGCGCCATCCGAATGTGCGGCGGGCCGTGATGCAGTGTAGGATGGAAAACTCGGTGCGGTTCCTGGGCTTCATCCCGTTTGAAACATTGCGGATTTTCCACGAGCTGGCATCGGCGTTCGTATTCCCGTCGTTGTACGAGGGATTCGGGCTGCCGCCCTTGGAGGCCATGTCGTCGGGCACACCGGTGGTTGCGTCTGCTGTCAGTTCCCTGCCCGAGGTTGTTGGAGGCGCGGCAATGCTGGTGAACCCGGAGAACGTCTTCGATATCGCGCGCGGGATTGTGGAAGTGCTGACGAATCAGGAACTTCGAGAGACGCTGATTGAGAAGGGCCGCAAGCAAGCGGCCAAATTCAGCTGGGCCCGGACGGCGCGCGAAGTCTCGGATCTGTACGGCGAAGTCGCTGCGGCCAAGCGTTCCAAATCGGGACGCCGCTAGCCGCTACTTCGAGATGCCCCGGTCGGCCAGCCAATCCTTCAGACGGTCAGGCCATGATTCCACAGGTGCTCCCGGCTTCTTCGTGGGACGGAGCGCGACGCCGTGGGCTCCATAGGTGTAGATGTGCAGCTCGGCGGGGATGCGGTGCGCCTCCAGTTCCAGATAGAACTTCACCGTAGGCTCGACGTGGGATCGGTCCTCGTCGGTGCAGACAAGGAAGGTCTGGGGGGCGTCGTTCGGTATCGGGAACGCCGCGTTGGGTTCGATGGTGATGGCGGTCTGCGCGGCAGGGTCCGGTGTGGGTGCGCCGGGAACCCGGGCAGGGACGGAGCCGGGGCGGTAGAACGGGTAGATCAGGATGTTGAAGTCGGGACGGGAACTGACGCGCTCGATGGGATCGGCGGAGTCGGGTTTGCCCGCGTCGAACTTGGTGCCGATCATACCGGCAACTTCGCCACCAGCGGAAAAGCCGATGAAACCGATGCGGGCGGGATCGAGATTCCATTCCTTCGCGCGGCTGCGGACTAGGCGGATGGAGCGGGCAGCGTCGGCGTAGACTTCATTTGGCAGGGTGTACTTCGAGCCGCCGGGGGCTTTGGCCAAACGATATTTCAGCACGAAGGCGGCGATGCCTTGGGAGTTCAGCCAATCTGCGATCTCCCAGCCTTCCTTTTCCATCACAAGCTGGCTGTGGCCTCCGCCGGGGCCTACGATCATGGCAGCACCGGTTGACTTGCCCTTGGGAAGGAAGACGTAGACCGAGGGGTAGTGGGTGACGGTGAAGTTGCCGGGGAGTTTGGCGTTTTTTGGATCCACCGAGGGCTTGGAAACTTCAAGGGCTGTGATGCCCTCGGAACCGGGAGCGCCTCCGGACCAGAGGCGGATCTCCTCTCCACGTTCAGCGGCTGCGACCAGCGTCGCCATGCCGAATCCCAAAGCCAATCCCAAAACCACGGTTGCGAGACGCATCAAATCAAGTACACTCCGATGACGAATCTATCACGAGTGCCTGCGGGCGCGGGATGTGGTTGCGAATCAGGGCAAAAGCGACAAAGGCTCCGAACATGGCGAGCGCCAGGAAGTTGAGGAAGGTGGCGCGACCGGATTGCACGAGCCACGCTCCTGAAAATGCTGCCACCAGAGATCCCAGGCGGCCCACGCTCAGCGCAAATGCCGCACCGGTGGCTCGGACGCGGGTGGGATAGATGTGGTTGGAGAGGGTAAATGCGGATGACTGTACCGCGTTCACAAAGAATCCATGGAGGCCGAGGACGGCGAGGGGCAGCGACCGGTCCAAGCCGATGGCAACGGCGCTGGCCGAGGCACCCAGAGCGCAGAGCATCAGCGGCCAGCGGGATCCGCGAATCGAAATCCAGAGACCACAGAGAACGGCTCCGAAGATGCCGCCAAAATTGTAGTACGCCAAGCCGGAACTGGATTCGGCCAGGCCCCTGCCCTCGGCCGCCAGCATGCTGGGTAGCCAGCTGAAAGCCATGTTGACGGTCAAGAGACTGCAGAAAAAACAAAGCCAAAGATAGAGGGTGTCGTTGAGCAAGCCCTTGCCCAACAATGACTTCCACATGGTGCCGAGTTCGGCGCGCTGCTCCAGGAGATCCGTGAACAGGGTAGCTGGCGAGACCTGTTGGCCGAGCTTTGCCAAAAGGGCGCGAAGTTCCGGCCAGCGCTCGGGATGCCGCGCCAGAAACCTGGGGGATTCCGGCATCCGCAACCATAGCACAACCGCGAAAAGCAGTGGAGCAATGCCGCCCACCGCGAACAAGGTCCGCCATCCCAGCGCGGGCAGAATCCAAGCCGCCGCGAAACCGCCGAAGACGCCGCCGACGGGGACACAGACAATCGTCAGTGTAACCGCCAGCGCCCGGCGCGCAGCCGGTGTGAATTCGCCCGAGATGGTGGTGGCGTTGGGCAACGCGCCACCAATGCCGGCACCGGCGAGGAATCGCAAAACGGCAAGGGACGTGACCCCTTCGGCGAGGGCAGTTGCGCACGTCGCGCCTCCAAAGACGAGAACCGAGAGAATCAGGGCAGTTTTTCGTCCGAGGGTGTCGCCAACGCGGCCCGCTATGGCCGAGCCCACCGCCATCCCGACGAAACCCACGGCCACGACAATCGAAAAGGCGGAACGAGCCACATGCCAGTCGCGCACCATGGCG
Source organism: uncultured Acidobacteriia bacterium (assembly GCA_903893525.1). Classification (GTDB taxonomy): domain Bacteria; phylum Acidobacteriota; class Terriglobia; order Bryobacterales; family Bryobacteraceae; genus BOG-234. Next base: position 5,385 of record CAITMP010000010.1, read on the forward strand.
GGGATGGCGAAACCGAGGAGTTGGTTGTCGAAGCCGTCAAAGACGACCGCAATTGCCGCCAGCAGGACAGCCATGCGCTGGAAAGCGGTCCACGGGGACCCGTCCAGGTACTTGCCGATATCAAAGGCGTTTTGTGAGCTCAAGCAGTGCAGCGTACCATATGCGGGTGGAGACTTTCGGGTCGGCAAGGAATGGGAACCGGGATTTCCAACGGTTGTGGGTGGGACAGGCGGTCTCGCAGTTGGGGTCCAGCATCAGCATGGTGGGCTTGCAATTCACCGCCGTGGCGACCTTGAACGCGACGCCGCGCCAGATGGGCTTGCTGGCGGCTGCGGGAGGCATCACGATTTTGACCGTGGGATTGTTCGCCGGTGCTTTGGCGGACCGGACGCGGCGACGACCGATCTTGATATCTGTGGATGTGGCACGCGCGGTGGTTCTGGCCACGATCCCGGTGATGGCTTGGCTGGGGCGGCTCACGATGAACCATTTGTACGTGTTTGCGGCGCTGACCGGGGCGTTGACGGTGATGTTCGACTCTGCCTACCGGGCGTATCTGCCTGTGGTGGTAACGGAAGACGAACTGCTGTCCTCGAACAGCAAGCTGGCCTTGTCGCAATCGGCATCCGAGGTGGCAGGCCCGGGATTGGCCGGGGTACTGATCCAACTGTTCGGCGCTCCGCTGGCAATTTTGCTGGATTCGGTGTCGTTCCTGTGGTCGGCGGTGTGGTTGGCTTCCATTCGGATACGGGAGCCTGCGCCGATGGCCGGGGCGGAGGGTTCGCATGTCCTCCTGGAGATCGAGGATGGGCTGAAGGCGGCGTGGAAGCAGCCGATCCTGCGGGCATTGGCCCTGCGCAATGCAACCGGCGCGTTCTTCCTGGGTTTCATTGGAGGGATGTACTTCCTGTTTGTGGTGAGGGAGTTGGGCCTGGGCGCAGGTCTGGTCGGAACGATCATCTCGTTCGGGGGCGCTTTCAGTCTGGCGGGTTCGGCGGCGGCGCAGAGGCTTGCCGCGAGATTCGGAATGGGCCGCGCGATGATCGGGGCGGCGTTGGCGACGGGTCTCGGAAGCTTGCTGCCGGGGCTGGCCCACGGCCCGGTGTGGGTGTGCGTGGCGTTTCTAGCTGCGTCGCAGATGTTCGACATCGGGTGGTCCGTTTACGGGATCGGCGAGGCAACCTTGATCCAATCGATTGCGCCGCCACACCTGCTGGGGCGGGTCAGCGCGGCGGTGAGTTTGCTGTTCCGGGGAGTGATTCCCATTGGGTCGGTCGTGGCCGGATTGTTGGCGGAGCGGATCAGTTTGCGGGGCGCAATGCTGGTGGGTGGCGCTGGGTATCTGCTGTCGGCTGGCTGGCTGGTGCGGTGCCGGGAGCTACGGCAGTGGCGGCACGCGTCCAGTTGAGTCGAGCGCCCCGATCCGACGCTGGAGGTATGCGCGTTCCACGGGGTTGGTCACCAATTCCAGTGCGCGCGAGTAGGCGGCCAAGGCTGCATGGTGCCGGTCGAGACGGCGCAGCAAGTCGGCACGGGCTGCGTGGAAAAGGTGGAAGGATTCCAGACCGGGAATCTGGTCCATCAGCGCCAAACCACTTTCAAGGCCTTCGGACATGGCGACGGCCACCGCTCGGTTGAGTTCGACAACGGGCGTCTTGCAAAACAAACACAGATCGGTGTAAAGGCGCGCGATCTCGGCCCAGTCGGTCTCGCCGGTTGCGGCGGAGCGGGCGTGTTCGGCGGCGATACGTGCCTCCAGAGTGTAGCGGCCATGCGCAGGCGCCGAGCGCATCAGAAGCGCAAGGGCCTCAATAATCTTGCCGGGATTCCATTTGGAGCGGTCTTGTTCATCGAGCGTGACGAGGTTGCCATCGTCATCGGTGCGGGCGGCACGGCGGGAATCCTGCAGGAGCATCAGCGCGAGGAGTCCCCGGTTTTCGGGGTCGACGGGGAGCAGTTCGCAGAGGACGCGGGCGAGACGGATGGCTTCGGCGCAGAGATCGGCGCGCACTAGAGACGGCGCGAAGGTGGCGGCGTAACCCTCGTTGAAGATCAGATAGATCACAACCCGGACGGCTTCCGAGCGTTCGGCGATGCGGTCACGCGACGGAACTTCGTAGGGGATGCCCGCTTGACGGATCTTGGTTTTGGCCCGGACGAGGCGCTGGGCGAGGGTTGCTTCGGGAATCAGGAAGGCCCTCGCGATTTCGTCGGTGCTCAGGCCGCCGAGGGTCCGCAGGGTCAGGGCGAGTTGGGCTTCCGGATTCAGCGCCGGGTGGCAGCAGGTAAAGATGAGGCGGAGACGGTCGTCCGGCAAATCGTTGACCTCGGGGTCCGGCATTTCGAATTCGGTGGGGGTCGTTGCCAGCAGTTCCGCACCTTTTTCGCGGTGGAGACGGTCGCGGCGGATGGCGTCGATCAAACGTCTTCGGGCCGCAGCCGTTAGCCAGGCACCAGGATTTCCCGGTACGCCGGAGCTTGGCCAGGTGCGGGCGGCGATTTCGCAGGCATCCTGCAATGCCTCCTCGGCCAGATCGAAGGAGCCGGAATAGCGGATCAGAGAGGCGAGGATCCGCCCCGATTCATTCCGGAAAACTGCATCGAGACTGGCGGAGAAGGTGTTCAAGCGGTCTTGGTTACATGGCCCAGACGGGTCGGATTTCGATGGAACCGAATGCCGCGCCTGGAATTTTCGCGGCGTACGCGATGGCCTCGTCCAAGTTTTCGCAGTTCACGAGGTAGTAGCCGCCGAGTTGCTCGCGGGTTTCGGCGAAGGGTCCGTCGGTGGTGATTGTGTTGCCCTCGCGGACACGCACCGTGGTGGCGGTGGTGGTCGGCTGGAGGGCGTTGCCGCCCAGGTAGACGCCCTTTTCCTTGATTTCCATGGTGAAGGCGTAGTACGCCCCCATCATGGCTTTCATGTCTTCGGGCGTGGCTTGTGCGGCGGCGGATTCCTGCGTGTAGATGGCGAGAAGGTATTGCATGGCGGGTTCCTTGAGATTGTCGATGTTGGGTGCGGGCTGGCCGCTTTCACTGGTACGACGGTTGGGGGACACGGGAATCGACAACGACGAAAAGAAATTCTTCAGAGCTCGATTTCGCGACCTTCGCGGGCGACGTGGGTGTTCGGGAAGACGGCTTGGGCCTCGGCCTCCAGTACGGTTAGAAACGCGTCGTCATGGGTGGGGTCATGGTGGAACAGGAACAAGCGCTTGGCACAGCAAGATTTCGCGATACTTGCTGCGTTCATCCAGGTACTGTGTCCCCAGCCGCGATGGGTCTCGTATTCCGCAGGGGTGTACTGGGCGTCGCAGATCAGGACGTCGGCGTTGCGGGCGTGGTCGAGCAGCACCGAATCGAGGCGGGGATCGCCGTGCTCGTAGTCGGTCGCGTAGACGATCACCTTGCCGCCAACCTCGATCCGGTAACCAGCCGCACCTTGGGGGTGGTTCATCGGAAAAGGCGTGACAGTACAGTTGGCGACCGACATTGAGGAGCCTTCCGGAATCACCTGAAACTCGCGTTTCGCGGCAACCTGGTCCAACCCAATCGGGAAATACGGCTTGGACATCTGGCCTTCCAGGACATCCTGCACGGGACGGCTATCCAAGCCGGTGTAGAACGCCACTTTGTTTTTTGGACTGAAGAGCGGAACAAAGAACGGGAGGCCTTGGATGTGGTCCCAGTGGTAGTGCGTAAGAAACAGCGATACGTTGAGCGGCTCGCCCGCAGCGCGGCGCATCATTTCGTTGCCGAGATTCCGAATGCCGCTGCCAGCGTCGAAGATCAGGGATTCACCGGACGGTGCCACGATTTCCACGCAGGAGGTGTTGCCGCCAAAACCGAGGTTTTCGACTTGCGGCGTGGGGGTGGAACCGCGGACTCCCCAGAATTTGAGTCGGACCGGCAACGTAGCCATTAAAATGCCATCTTATTCCCGATGCGCTTGCGGTCCGACTTTTCGACCCCAAGTTTCATCGCTTCCGCGTAGGCGGTTTTAGCCTCGGCGGAGTGTCCGAGCGTGCGCTCGGTATCGCCGATGCGTTCCCAGAGGGTGGCGTTTTGCGCATCCAGTTTGGCGGCTGCGCGCAGTTGGTCGAGGGCCGCTTCCGGCTGGTTGGATTTGAGCAGTTCGGAAGCGAGGGCGGTGCGGGCACCGACGTATTCGGGCCGGGCCGAGACCACGTCGCGGTACTGGGCTGCGGCACCGGCTGCATCGCCGCGTGCGGAAAGAAGTTCGGCGAGGCCAAGGCGCGAAGGGAGGAAGTCCGGCGCGGCGGCCAAGTTCTGCTTCCAGAGTTCGACGGCTTCACCTTCCCTGCCCTTGACGCCAGCCAGCAGGAGCGCCAGGTTGTGGCGGGCGGGCAGCAGGTTGGGGTTCTTCGCGAGCGCGTCACGGAAGAACTTTTCGGCCTCGGCGGTTTTTCCCTGGGCGGATTTCAAGGACCCGAGTGCGTTCAACGGCTCGCCCGAATCCGGAACAAGTTCGGCAGCCTTGCGGTAGGCCTGTTCGGCCTCGCGGTTGCGGTTGGTGCGCTGGTAGACAAGTCCCAGGTTGTAAGGCAGATAGCCGAAGCCCGGGGTGACTTTCATGGCCTGCTGGTATGTGCGGACGGCCCCATCGGTGTCGCCGGATTCCACATAGGCCAGCGCGAGGTTGTGGAGCGGGTAGGACCAGTTCGGGGCGCGCTTGGCGGCGTCGCGGAGGGCGGGAATGGCCTTCGAAAATTGTCCTTGCTCCAAATACGCGATGCCGAGGGCGTTGTACCCGTAGGCCTCGCCGGCGTCGATTCGGACAGATTTTTCGAGCAGGTCCGCGGCTTCGGCAAAGCGCTTTTCAAAGAGCAGCGCGCGCCCGAGAAAGAAGGAGTCGCGGCCCTGGAGGTAGAGGGATTCCGGGGTCAGCCGCATGGCGGTCTCCATGTATTTCGATCCGGCGTCGAATTCGGCTTTCGGGGTCGGGGACTGATCGCCCGCCAGATACTTGAGAAGCACCTGCTGCGCCATATCCTCAAGGGCGACGCGCAGGTTGTTTTCCTGGAGCAGCAGCATTTCGGGCTTGAGTTCGGCGCGAAGCTTGCCAAGAATGTCGAAAGCGCTGCCGGGTTCGCCGGGGAGCAGTTTTTTCGCCCGGATCGCCGCTTGGAATGCGTCGACGTCGCGCTGGGCCTCCGGGGTGAGGGGGACGTCGGCGGCGGAGGCAAGGACGAGGGGTTGGCCATCCCGGGAATCGTAAAGCGTCTTGAAGCGGGTGATATTGATGCCGGCCTTCGACACATCCGAGAGCTTGGTGGCATTTTCGATGCTGCCGAAATCACGGGGGTGCTGCTTGCCGCCGGTCTGGGTGGCGACGTCAGTGCGGACGAAATCGATCAGTTCGCCAGCCGTGACGGATTTGTCGCGGTTCTGGTCGGCACCGCCGTTCATGGCCTTGAGGATGGAGTACGTAAAGGCACCGTGTCCGCCACCGAATTGGGAGCTCTCCGTGCCGAGTTCCTTGGGCCGGGATGCGACCAAGCCGAGCATTTCGCCTGGAGCCTCGCCGAGTTTTTCGACAGCCGAGCCGATGCTGTCGTTCCGATTGCCGCCACTTTTGATATTGCCGATGGTGGTCGCGCGGCAGAGGTCGGCCAGCATGACGACGCGTCCAACTTGGGAGAGGTCCTGCTCGATGAGGCGCTGGAGTTCGGCCATCGGGAGCGCGGTGGAGGAGAGGTCCTGCGGGTCGCTATCGTAGGTGACGAGGAACGCACCCCGGCTATCGACAGTGCCGTGTCCGGCGAGCAGAATGAAAACGGTGTCCTTTTTGCCGGGACGGGTTTTGAGGAAAGTCTGGAAGGCGTTGCGGAGGGCTGCGGTGGTGGCTTGTTCGTCGGTCAGGACGACCATCTGGTCCGGGGGGACGGAACCGGCCATCGGGCTGGCGAGGTATTGGCCGAATGCGGTGGCGTCGGAGCCCGGGAACTGGAGCCAGAGTTCCTTGGGCAGCTTTTGGTATTTGGAAATGCCGACCACCATGGCGTAGGTCTTGGCATCGGGCGAGATCGCGGCGGCCTTGATGGCGGCTTGTGTAGCAAGCGATTCCTCTAGCTCGAACATGCGGCCGCGCATCCAGAGGGCGTCGGGCCATTGGGCGAGAGCTTTCTTGTAGGCTGCGAGAGCGTTGGCGTCAAGTTTGTTGCGGTCAAACACGGCGGCTTCCGCAACTAGTGCCTGTGCGTCATTCGGGTTTGCCCGCAGGAGCTGTTCCAATGGTGCAATTTCGGATTGGACTTGGGCCGGGAGGGCTGCCGTGGCCAATACATCGCCCTCAGGCTTGGCAAGTCCGCGCGTCATGCTGACCCCGTAGTGCTGTTGGCTGGCCACGGCGACGCGGACCACCTGCGGCAGGAAGCAGGCGTTGACCGGCTTGGACGCACCAAGTTTCCCGCTCTTGAGTTTCAATTGCTTGGTGTCGAGGAGAACTTCTCCGCCCGGTTCGAGCAATTGCGATGTCTTCGACGGGCAGTAGAGGAATGTGGCGGGGGAACCCTCCGCCTTCAGTTGGTCACCAGAGAACAGGATGTCTCCCGCTTTCGAGGCGAGTGGGGTTTCGGTGTTTGCGCGCAGAACCCTGGCACCGCCGGGAAGCAGAACCAGGCCGACAGCTTCCTCGCGGGCGGGCGGCGCGGCTGCGTAAATCGACGACGCTAGGGCGGCTAGAACGAGAATCCGTCTCACGCGGCGGCACCGGCTTCGCGCAACTGTGCGATTCGCTCGTCGTCGAGCAATGAAGTCACCGTGTACAACCGCATCTTTTCGCTCTTCCCCTTGACCGGAACCGATCCCAAGTAGATTGTGTCGATTTGGCCACCCAACATTTCACGGGCCTCGGTGCTCATCAACAAGCGG
>CAITMP010000011.1 GCA_903893525.1 uncultured Acidobacteriia bacterium
CCACGGAACGTAGAGCGGACTAGGCAATGCGGCGAGACCGGTGTCCAATCCGAATGCTACACTGAACTTGTATTTAGCCGTTCTATGCCTCTCCGGGCCTCCATTTACATCGCGGTGGTTATTGCGCTAGGGTTCCTTGCGTTCGCGACGGAGATTGTCCGGTTCGGGTCCGCCGATCCCCTTCAGTTCTGGCTGTATTTCATCGTCACGATTCTAGCCTCGGGCTTGAAGGTACGGTTGCCGATGGTGTTCGCCACACTGTCTGTGAACTTTGTGTTCATTCTGGTCGGCATCGTCCAGTTCAGCCTGCCGGAAGCCTTGGCGATCGCCGCGGCAGGAATATTCGTGCAGTGCCTGTGGCGGGCCAAAGCCAACCCGAACCCGGTCAAGATCGCATTCAGCGTGGCCTCCATCTGTGCGGCGGTGCTGGTCGCGCACCGGATATTCCATTGGCCATTGCTGGACAAGCTCGGAATGGGAAGCCAACATCCAATCCGGATGATGATGGCCGCAGTGGCTTACTACACGGTCAACACCGGTTTGGTTGCCGGGGTTATCGGCTTGACGGAGAACAAGTCCGTTTCCCGAACTTGGCGGGACACCTATTACTGGGTACTGCCGTACCACTTGGTCGCGGCATCTGTTGCGTGGCTGATCGTGGTGCTGAGCCACCAGGAAAAATGGCACGCGACCCTGGTACTGTTCCCGCTGGTGTATTTTGTGTACCGGTCCTACAAGATGTACTTGGACCGCCTCGAAAAGGACAAGGTCCATGTGGAGGAAATCGCCGGGCTGCACCTCCGGACGATTGAAGCGCTGGCACTGGCAATCGAGGCGAAGGACAGCACGACCCATGAGCACTTGCAGCGAGTCCGGGTATATGCAACCGAGATCGGCAAGGAAGTAGGGATGGGGCAGAACGACTTGGATGCCTTGACGGCGGCAGCGCTTCTGCATGACATCGGCAAGCTTGCGGTGCCGGAGCACATCATTTCGAAACCGGGAAAGTTGACCCCGGAAGAGTTCGAGAAGATGAAGATCCACCCGGTTGTGGGGGCCGAAATTCTCGAAGAGGTCAAGTTTCCATATCCAGTGGTGCCCATCGTGCGGGCCCACCACGAAAAGTGGGATGGTTCGGGTTATCCGTTCGGGCTTGCGGGTGAGGAAATACCCTTGGGTGCGAGGATCCTGTCCGTTGTGGATTGCTTCGATGCGCTCGCGTCGGACCGCCAATACCGCAGGGCGCTTCCTTTGGACACGGCAATGGGCATCGTGATTGCCGAATCCGGGAAGAGCTTCGACCCGGTGATCGTCGACATCATCAGCCGCCGTTACTTGGAACTGGAGAAACTGGCGACAGCGGGTGGCGGGGAGAAAATCAAGCTCTCGATGGACCTGAAGATCGAGCGGGGCTTGGCCCCTGCCACGGGTTTCGAGGAAGCGGCCGACTCCCATCCCAAGGCACTCGCGGCACCGGGCTTTGAATCGACCGACCCACTTTCATCGATCGCGGCTGCGACGCAGGAAGCGCAGATTCTTTATGAGCTCACCCAGGACCTTGGCAACTCGCTGAGTCTCCAAGAGGCTCTGGCGTTTGTTGGCGTCCGCTTGAAGCGTTTGATTCCGTACGACACGGTGGCAGCGTATATTCGCAGGGATGACCGGCTGGTTCCGGAGTACGTCAGCGGTGAGAATTACCGGTTGTTCACGGCGCTGGAGATTCCGGTCGGCCAAGGCCTCTCGGGGTGGGTGGCGGACAACTGCAAGCCGATATTGAATGGCAATCCGTCGGTCGAGGCGGGTTACCTGAACGACCCGACAAAGTACAGCACGCTGCGTTCGGCGCTGGCGGTGCCACTAACCGGCGTCAACGGGTCGCTGGGTGTCCTTGCGCTGTACCGGTCAGAAAAGGACGCGTTCAGCAAGGAGAACCTTCGGATTTTGGTGGCAATCAGTTCGAAGGTTGCGTTGGCAATCGAAAACGCATTGACGCACCGGATTATCGACACGTCCATCACTACCGACTATTTGACCAACCTGCCGAACGCGCGGGCGCTGTTCATGGCATTGGACCATGAGCTGACGCGTGCACAGGCAGCAGGGTCGGGATTGTCCGTGGTTGTATGCGACTTGGATGGGTTCAAGCAGGTAAACGACCGTTTCGGACATCTGGCTGGCAACAAGGTTCTGCGGGTGGTGGCGGACAAGCTGAGGGAAGGCTGCTCCAAGACAGATTACGTGGCCCGCATGGGGGGCGACGAATTTGTGGTGTTGGTGCCCGATTCCGATCCTGTGCTGATCGACGCCAAGATCGCGGTGATGCGGGATGCTGTACGGGAAGCGGGAGAATCCACACCCGAACCTTCCCATATTTCGCTCAGTGTCGGTGTCGCATCGTATCCAATCGACGGCAAGGATGCCGAGGAATTGCTGGGCGAGGCGGACCGCCGGATGTATAAGAGCAAGCGGAGCCGAAAACGTCCGCAAGTGGCCGGGCCGATTCTGCTGGCAGCCCCCGAGACGGTGGCACAGGCGTCATGACGAAGGGCGGAAGCGCCCTTTTTCCGACACTCGGCCCACGGTTGATGAGAAGCCTTGGGACGCTGGCCATTGTTGTGCTTCTAGGCGGATTCGCAGCTGCCGCGCTTGTGCGATACGGGCCGGGTTTTTGCACGGATGAGAACGCTTGGAATCCGCAATACAGCGCTAGCTCCGAGGAAACTACCCGCCGCAGGTGCGAGGACGAGAACAATCTTCCCCAGTTTTATTTGCGCTACCTTCGGGGTGCGGTGGAGGGGAATTTCGGCATATCCAAATCCTATGGGGTGCCGGTACGCGAATTGATTGAGTCACGGGTGCCGATCACGGCCGGATTGGTTGCGTTCGGTGTGGGGGGCGGCGTTTTGCTCGCAGGACTCTTTGCTTGGATCGCAGTTTGGTCACGGATGCCTGCGGTTGAGGCTGGAGTATCCGGCGTGGTGGCGGTTCTTCTGGCAGTGCCACCGGCGGTTTTGGCCTTGGGATTCTTTCTCCAAGAGACCCCGATCCAATTTGCGGTTTCGCTGACGGTACTGGCACGAATTTTCGGGACGGTGCGGACGATGCTGCACGATGCCTACGGATCGTCACCACTGCTCGCGGCGCGGGCCCGGGGGCTGGGTCCGATTGCACTGGGGTGGCGGTATGTATTGACGCCTTTGGCCCCGCGCATTCTCGCCCTTTTCGGAGTGGCAGTAATGATCGCATTTGGCGCATTGGTGCCGATAGAGGCATTGTGCGATGTGCCAGGAATCGGGCAGCTGGCTTGGAAGGCGGCTGTGTCGCGGGATCTGCCGCTGTTGTCGGCGTTGTCGCTGATCATTACACTTCTGGTGGCGTCGATTCACAGTCTGGGGGAAGTTTTGGCGGGCCGAACGTCGAGGGACTCGGAGGCCGCAGTTTGATGTGGAAGCGGCTGGCTTTGATTTTTCTGGTGTCGGTGGGTACCAGCGCACTTTTGTCCCCTGTGATTGCCCCGTTTTCGTATTCAGAGCAGTTTCGGGATTCAGCCAACGCGCCGCCGGGCGGGAAATTCCTACTGGGTACCGATGACATGGGCCGGGACCGCCTTTCACGACTGCTGTACGCTACGGCGGTTTCGGCGGTGCTCGCTCCGGCGGCGGCAGCGCTATCGGTTTTACTGGCACTGCTGGCATGCGCATTTCCTGGGCTCGTGGTCGGCGGGCTCACCACCATCTGCCTCTCGATTCCTTGGATTTTCCTCTTTATCATCCTACGGGCCGAATTGCCTTTGAACACGGACCCGACTGTATCCGTGCTGCTGACCTTCGCATTGATGGGCGTGGCGGGTTGGGCGGGACCGGCGCGGGTGTTTTCGGGATCGATTCGCGAGATGATGGAATCGGGGTGGATGTTGCAGGCAAGGTCGGCGGGAATCGCCGGATGGCGGATCGGGCTGGTCTACGCATGGCCGCATTTGCGGTCGGTAGCCTTGGCCCAGTTCCGGGTACTCGCGCCTGTCTATATCTTGGCGGAGGCGAGCCTGGGCCTTTTGGGTCTAGGGGTTGCGGAACCGATGCCGAGTTGGGGGAACCTGTTGCGGGACCTGCAGCACCCGGACATGGTTCGACAGAATCCGGCAATCCTGGCTCCGCTTTTGCTGCTGATGCTGTGTTTGCTGGCGATTGAGGCCGTTGCAGTAAAGACCCACAGGAAAGAGGTGTTCCGTTGAAATCCCTGATAGCAGGATTGCTGCTTTCGTTGTCAGCGCTGGCCGCAAGCCCCAGCGAGCTGCACTTCGCGCTGCATGGCGATCCGAGGACGTTCGATCCTCTGCATGTGGAGGATTCGAATTCGGAGATCGTCCGGTACATTACGGCGGGTGTATTGCTGCGGGTGAACCGGGTCACGGACCAGCTGCAACCCGAGTTGGCTGAATCGTGGAAGATTCTGGACGGAGGGAAGGCGATCACGTTCCGGCTTCGTCCGGGGCTGAAATTTTCGGATGGAACGCCACTAACGAGCGCCGATGTGGCACGCACGATTCAGAGGGCGTTGGACCCGAAGGAGAACTCCCCGGCGGGAGGGACACTCAAGGGCGCTCAGGGGGCACCGGAAATCGTGGTCGGGGGACCACGTGAGATTACGATTCGGTACTCGGCACCGAAGCCGAGTATCGACAGGATCTTCGACAGCCTGGGAATCGGGCCCGAGGGGAACGCGAAGATGCCAGCGACGGCCGGACCGTATTTTGTCGCGGAATTCAAACCGGGTTTGTCGCTGCAGCTGAAGCGCAATCCGAATTACTGGAAGCGCGACGGAAGCGGTCGACAGCTTCCGTATATCGATTCCATCCGGATCGACATCCAAGGGAACCGCGATATCGAATTGACGCGGTTCCTGCGCGGGGAACTGCATTTGATCCACAAGATCGACGCGGAGAGCTTTGACCGGGTGATGAGGGAGAAGCCGGGGTCGGCGCGGAACGGCGGGGCATCTTTGGACTCGGAGTTTTTGTGGTTCAATCAGGCACCGGCCAAACAGGTGCCCGATTGGAAGCGGAAGTGGTTCCAATCCAGTGCATTTCGGCATGGGGTGAGCCAGGCGATCCATCGGAACGATTTGGCTGCGCTGAATTACAAGGGGCATGCCCACCCGGCGGCCGGTCCGATTTCGACCGCAAACCGGACTTGGTTCAACGCGGAGCTGAAGCCGCTGCCGACAAATCCGGCGAATGCGGCGAAGCTGTTCGCGCAGGATGGATTTCAGTTGAAGGACGGCGTTTTGAAGGATCGGGATGGGCACGCGGTGGAGTTTTCGCTGGTGACCAACGCGGGCAACCGAATCCGCGAGAAGGCTGCGGCACTGATTCAGGACGACCTGAAGAAGGTGGGAATCAAGGTCAATATCGTGACGCTGGACATCGGATCGCTTTTGGAGCGGATTCGGAAGACGATGGACTACGAAGCGGCCCTGCTGGGATTTACCAATGTGGATTCCGACCCGATGGAGCAGATGAATGTCTGGCTGAGTTCGGGAGCGGAGCACGCATGGTGGCCCTCGCAGAAGACGCCCGCAACTCCGTGGGAGGCCAAGCTGGACGGCTTGGTGATGGAGCAATCCACAGCGATATCGATGGCCGTGCGGAAGAAGGCCGCTGTTGAGATCCAGCGGATTGCGATTGCCGAGGAGCCGATCATATACTTGGTCAATCCTGACTACTTGGTCGCGGTGTCGTCCGCGGTGAAGGGGTTCCAGATCGCGGTTGCGCCGCCGCAGGTGTTCTGGAATATCGAGTGGTTAAAGCTTGAGTAGCGATGCACTGCTTTCGTATCGGTTGACGGCGCGGTACGGGACCGCGGTTGTGCTGCGGGATGTGTCCGGTACGCTTGCCCGTGGTGAAATCGCGGCATTGGTGGGACTGAGCGGGTCGGGCAAGAGCACGATGGCGTTGGCACTGCAGAGGCTGCTCCAGTATCGGGGAGGCGTGGCGGAGGGCACCATTGTTCTGGAGGGCACCGAATTGATGGGGCTTTCCGGGCGGGGGATGCGGGGGGTTCGGGGGCGGCGGATCGGGTATGTGCCGCAGAGTCCGGGGTTGGCGCTGAATCCGAAGGTGCGGGTAAGGACGCTGGTGGAGGAGACTTGGCGGGCACATGAAGACCGGCGGATGGAGGTGGGGTTTGCCGAGAACCTGCTCGGGCGGGTGCAACTGCCGGGGGACCGGGAGTTTCTGGATCGGCATGCCGGGGAGTTGAGTACCGGACAGGGCCAGCGGTTGCTGATTGCGCTGGCGATTTTGCATGGGCCGTCCCTGCTGATTGCCGACGAACCCACCAGTGCGCTGGATGCGATCACCCAGGCAGCAGTATTGCGCCTGTTCGCGGACCTGAATAGGGAGTCGGGGACCGCGATCTTGTTCATTTCGCACGACTTGCTGTCGGTAGCCGGGATTGCGCACCGGGTGGACATCCTGCACGAGGGGACGGTCGTGGAATCGGGCCCGCCCGCGCTGATTTTCGGAGAGCCGGTCCATCCGTTTACCCGTGCGCTGGTGGATGCGATGCCCCGGCGACCCTAGCACGGCAGGGCCGGGAGTAGCCCAGAAAGACAGAAAAACTTTCTGCTTGACAGATTATTGTGTTTACGCAATAATCTGAATGTGGCAGAAACGAAGACACTCCTATTCAACCGGATTGCCGTTCTGCGGGCGGAGCGGGGCCTGAGTCGTCAGGCCGTGGCGGAAGCGATTGGCGTGAACTACCAGACGATCGGCTACATCGAGCGCGGGGACTACTTTCCAAGTCTCGATTTGGCGCTTCGGATGTCGGAGCTGTTTGGTGTTCCGGTCGAGATGATTTTCTCGAGAAAGCCATTCGAGCCTTTGAGCATCGCCCATCTGCGCAATGCAAACGGAAACGGCTAGCCGGATTCCAGGAATGGAGGACGTGATGAAGTATTGCAGTTTGAAGAACAGTCGGCAAGCGGAGCGGCGCATGGCGGTGGTGGCGACGTACGCGACGTTCGCGGTCGGCATGGCGATAGCGGTCTACGGAAAGGCTCACGACCTGCTTTGGGTGCGCCTGATCGCTGCGGTGGCGATGGTCCCGTGCGTCGCGGGCTATACGGCGATCCGGGGGTACGCGAGCCAGTACCTCGGCCAAGCCTGCATGGGTAGCGTTGAGTTTCCGGACGAGCGCGAGGCAACCGTTCGGGACCGCGCGATGGCACGGGCGTACCGGGTTGTGGTGATGGCTTCGATCCTCGCGGTGGGGTGGATGATGATTGCGGACAATGATCCGCGAGTTTGGGTACCCCGCAGTTCCGCTGATTGGTTTGGAGTGCTGGTGGTGATCCAAGTGGTGATGGGGAGCCTGCCGCAGGCGATGATCACATGGGGAGAGCGGGATCTTGAGGAGTTTGGGTCCGAGGCCTTGATGGGAGGTGCGCGGTGACGCGGGCTCGGCGTAGGCTATTGGTGGTGGCGACTTGGGTGTCGTACCTGCTGGCGGGTGGTGTAGCTGCCACATTCGGGAAGCTGGCGGGGATGCCGCTTTTCTTGATCTGTACTGCGGGGTTCTGCCTTTTGACCAGGGCGACCCGCCCGTATGGGCTGGGAATGCGGAAGGCCGAATCGGCCCATGTGGATGAGCGGATGGCGGGAGTCCGAACAGCTGCACTGGCAAGGTCCAACCAAGTCTTGTCCCTGCTGTTGCTGGTTGCGGTAGCGGGCTGGATTCCAAGAGCTGCCACGCAGGACCAGGAACAGTATCAGTTTTGGGGTGCATTGCTGATTGTCAGCCTGTTGCCCAACGCTCTGGTTGCCTGGAATGAGCCGGACGATCCCGGGGAAAATGACAGGGAGATGACAAATCTTGTTCGCTCCTGAGCCGGGGCTACCATTGATGGTGCGCTTCCGGTAGCGGATTCCCAAAACTTATGCCAGCAACAGAGCCAGAAAACGCAAAACCTCGTAGAACAAGTCGGCGGACAGCAGCGGGTTCTGCAGCGGACACCGCGTTGAAGCCGGAGAAGGCTGTTTCCCTGGACGACCCTTCGCTCTACGTCAACCGGGAGCTCAGCTTGCTGGAGTTCCAGATGCGAGTGATCGAGGAGGCACTGGACCCTCGGAACAAGATTCTGGAGCGGGTCAAGTTTCTGTCGATCGTGAATTCAAATCTGGACGAATTCTTCATGGTCCGGATGGCGGCGTTGAAGCAGAAGCTGGACGGCCGTCCGGATCTGAGCATCGACGGCAAGACGGCGGCGCAACAACTGGCTGCATTGCGGGCGCGGCTGGACGAAATCATGCCGGCGATCTACGATTGCTTCCACAAGCACCTGTTGCCCGGACTGGCCAAGCACGGGATTGAGATTGTGGACTACGCGGAATTGGACAGTGACGAGAAGGGGATACTCGACCGCCATTTTGTGGAAAAGGTTTTTCCGGTCCTGACTCCACTGGCGTTCGACCCGAGCCGGCCGTTTCCGCACATTTCCAACCTTAGCCTGAATTTGGCCATCGTGCTGGCCAATGACAGCGGCGAACAGCATTTTGCGCGCCTCAAGGTCCCCCAGCAGCTGGCCCAACTGGTATCGCTGCCACAAGTGAAATCCTCCGAAGGAGATCCGGGAAGCATCCGGTTTGTCTGGGTAGAGCAGATTATCGCGGCGAATCTTCAGTTCCTGTTTCCGGGGCACAAGGTGGTGGAAGCGCATCCATTCCATGTGACGCGCGACGCGGAAGTCGCGATCAAGGAGTTGGAGAGCGACGACTTGCTGGAGACGCTGGAGGAAGCCGTGTGGCGGCGGAGGTTCCGCAAACCGGTGCGCTTGCAGACGGACACGTCGATCCCGTCCGACATTCTGGAGATCTTGGTGGAGAATCTGGAAGTGGACTCGACCGATGTCTACCGGGTTACGGGACCGTTGGATTTGACGAGGCTGAAACAGCTTCCGTCCTTGAATCTGCCGGATTTGAAGGATGAACCGTTTGAACCTTGGACGCCGCACGAGTTTTCAGCGCAGGCCGAGGATATTTTCACCGTAATCCGGTCGCGCGACAGGCTACTCCACCATCCATACCAGACGTTTACGCCGATTGTCGATTTTCTGACCGAGGCGGCCAACGACCCCTGCGTGCTGGCGATCAAGATGACGCTGTACCGGGTGGGTCGCAATTCGCCAATCGTGAAGGCGCTGTTGGAGGCGGTGGAAAACGGCAAGCAGGTGGCAGTGCTCCTCGAACTCAAGGCCCGGTTCGACGAGGAAAGCAACATCGAGTGGGCGAGGGCGTTGGAGCGCGAGGGCGTGCATGTGGTCTACAGCCCGATCGGCGTGAAGGTCCACTGCAAGGTGTGCCTTGTGGTGCGGCAGGAACACGACCAGATCCGCCGGTACGTGCATTTGGGAACGGGCAACTACAATCCGACAACGGCGAGGCTCTACACCGACATCAGCATGTTCACGGCGGACCCGGAGATCGGGGCCGATGCCAGCGATCTGTTCAATTCGTTGACCGGGTATTCAAAGAAATCCGATTTCCGGCGCCTACTGGTGGCACCGGTGACGCTGCGGGACCGGGTGGCGGACTTGATCCGTCGGGAGACGGCGCTGGGAGCCAAAGGTCACATCATCCTGAAAATGAACGCCTTGGAGGACAAGGCGATGATCCGGCTTCTGTACGAGGCGTCGCAGGCCGGGGTGAAGGTGGATTTGATCGTGCGCGGATTGTGCTGCCTGCGGCCGGGCATTCCGGGGGTCAGCGAGAATATTACGGTTCGAAGCATTGTGGGACGGTTCCTGGAACACAGCCGCTTGTATTACTTCGGGAACGGTGGCCAAGAAGAAATTTACGCGGGTAGCGCGGATTTGATGCCGAGGAATCTGGATCGCCGGGTGGAAGTGATGTTCCCAATCCTGAATCCCGGGATGATCCGGTACCTGCGGGATGTACTGCTGGAGAAGTACTTGGCGGATACGCGGAAGGCCCGGTTTGAGCGGGCAGATGGCACGTACCGGATGGTGGAGTCGGAACAGGAGTTCGACAGCCAAGCTTGGTTTGTTTCGCACAGGGGTGCGGGATCGGCGGACTAGCCTAGTCCCAGGAACTGCGGATCAGGATCTCCAGGAGCTGCGCCCAAGTGCCTTCGGAGCGGGGCTGGGCGAGGTACGCCGCCATCTGATCCTTGGAGCTCAGCGCCATACCGGCGAGTCCGGTGAAGTAATGGGTGCCGGAGTCGAAATCCTCGATTTGCTCCTTTTTCCATTTGCCGGATTGCAGCATGAAGGGGAGCAGGTAATCGAAGGCCTTGGCGACGGAGATTCCGTCGTCGGTCTTGAAGTGCCAAAGGTCGGTGGCGTCCAGTTGCGCAAGGCGGCAGACCATGGCGAAGGCGTCGAGGTTCATGGCGGAGTAGCTCAGGGATTTGGTTCGGGCCTCCTCCTTGGGACAGCTGCCGTCGGGGCGGATTTCGGTGGGAACCAAGTAGTTGCGGTAGTGGTCCCAGGCCATCAGGCGGATGTTGCGGTCGCGTGTGAAAGTGGCGTACGCTGCGATCTGGGCAGTCCACCAGGTGGCGTGGTTGTTACCGGATTTCTTCTCGTCCAAGCCCGGTTTGGAGGTGTTCATCCAATTGGCGTAGGCGGCAAACCACCTGCGCATTCCGTCCGAGACTTCACGGGGAAAACCGGGAAAGGACTCGAGAAGCGCGATTCCGTGGACGAGCTGGATCAGGCAGGCGGTGTCAATGATGCCTGTGCCCCGCCCCGTGTTGCGTCCACGCACCATCTGGCCGTAGCGGAGGTCGGGAGTCATGCGGGTTTCGGGGTCGAGGAAGTAGACGGAGAGCACTTTCGCGGCGCGGTCGGCGCACCCGGGGAGACCCATGAGACCGTGGCCCATGCCGAGCGACACGACAGCGTCGGTCATGGCGCGCATGTCGTTGGCGTTGCCGAGGAAGCGCTTGGTGTTCCGGACACCGTCGTGGCGGATGTAGGGGCCGCCGGGATTGTCCGGATCGGGGAACCAGTAGGGGCCTTCGCTGACGTAGTCGTGGGGGCCGGCGTCGATGCCGAGTCCTTCGGGCCGCTTGTAGGTGACGCTCCAGGGACCGGCGGATAGTGCTGATTTCACTCGTTTGTTGATGAAATCGGCGCGATCACTGCGGGCGAAAGCGCTCATCCGCAAGAGTTCCGAAGAGGTGAAGAAGAACATCGAGCCGGGGGCAGCCCGACCGGAACCAGCTGCTGCGAGGGCGAGGGGCGTGGCGAGGAATTGGCGTCGGGTGGGTGTCATTTTGGCCTTACCGGGGCGCCGGGCATGATTCCGGGACCGCCGCCGTACTGGTCGAAGTATAGCTTCTTGTAGGGAGCGAGGGCGGGCGGCACTGCATTTTCGTTTTCGAGAAGTGGCAGGATTTCGGCCCACCATTGGTCGTAGGCGGTTTCCATGCGGGCAACCACATCGGGATGCTGCGCGGCGATGTTCTGTTTTTCGCCAGGATCGGACTTCAGATCGTAGAGTTCCCAAGACTTTGCGGGCTTGCTGTTGACGAGCGAATATTGGGCGCTGCGGACGCGGCACTTGTCGTACTTGGCCTCCGCGGCCTTCCCGGTATCCCAGCGACCGACGTGCGTGAAGAGAAAGCGGTCGGGCCAGGTGCCAGCGGGATCTTTGAGGAGCGGGACCAAGCTGCGCCCGTCGAGTTTGACATTGGTGGGGATGGGGGTGCCGGCGATCTCCGCAAATGTGGGGAAGATGTCGATGTGGGCTGCAAGGTTGGGGCGGTCGCCGGGCTGCAGGGTGCCGGGCCAGCGGAAAAACGCCGGAACGCGGGTACCTCCCATGTACGGGGTTCCTTTTGCACCGTGCATACCGGCGTTGAAGACGCGGACGCCGCCGGTGCCGCCGTTGTCGGTCATGAAGACGAGCAACGTGTTTTTCTCAATCCCCCAATCCGC
>CAITMP010000012.1 GCA_903893525.1 uncultured Acidobacteriia bacterium
GCTGGATTACGCGGAGCAGCGGTACTATTCAAGCGCGGCGGGGAGGTTTGTGACGCCTGACCCGTACGAGGGGAGTGTGCGGTTGGGGGACCCGGATAGCTGGAACCGGTATTCGTTTGTGAGCAATGATCCGGTGAACCGGGTGGACCCGAGGGGGCTGGATGATTCGGACGAGTGGGGCGGCAGCGGGGCGTCGTGGGATTGGTCGGATCCGAATGCGGGGTCGTCAGAGCCAAGTGGGGGAGGGGGGGTGGAGGCGACTCGTGGGATCCAAGCACAAACACGTTGACTTCGACACTCGATTCCAGTGGCGACGAATGGGATCCGGGAACGAATACAGTGTACTCAGCCCCTCAAACCGTTCCTTATGCCGAACCAGCCGCCACGTTTTCCTATGGAAACTCGGTTCTCATACCCGATACGCCAATCGCGATTGTGATGGGACTCCAGGGTGGCGGAAACTCGAACTTAGCATGCGCAGGAGACTACTTGGGCGTTGGAACGCCGGGATGGGGCGGCAACGTGGGCGTCTTGGCGGCCATGCCGGGTGTTAGTATTAACGACATACTGAACGGATGGTCGATATCATTCTCGTATATCATGCCAAATGGACAGGGGGCCCAATCTAGCTGGTCTCCCGGATCAGGTTCGGCCACAGGCCCCCTTGCCGGCACGCCAGGCGTTTCACTTACGGTGGGATTCAGCACATGTTGGCCGCAGCAGCCCTGATTGAGCGGTCAGTCATTGGAGGAGCTTTGCTTCAAAGGTGGATCCCCCCGACTATTTCCGCGATAATTGCGGCAGCATTACTGGCGGACGGTGTTTACTGTGTCCTTTCACCCGCACAATGGCTGAAGTCGGACTGGACTACCAACCGGGGTCTCCCGTCGGACCTGGCTGAAACTTCCAGCGGGCGCGGTACAGTACGAGCTAGAGGCTTCACTTCAATCGGAGGCGGCTTGATTGCGCTCAGGATTGCCGTGATCGCGGCGCATTCGGCATGGCTTGGGTCATAGCGTCAGAATAATATACATTGCACCAGTTTCAAGGGGGGACTACGATTGTTCTGGCCGAGAAATGGAGGGATACACTTGAGACGCCAGCGCGGCAAACTGTGGCCTCGGATAGTAGCATATTTTGCCCTTGACACCTTAATCTGCGCCGCGAGCACTATTGTCGCCGTACGGAATGACCGGAGAGTCGTTGTGGCCGCCGACGGCATGCTCACCTTGTCCAGAAAGGGTGATGTTTTGGAGAGAACTCGAGTTTGTAAGATCCACCAAGTCAACGGAGTGATTATTGCGTATTCCGGATTCGTCTCTGCACGAGAGCTGCGGGAGCGCGCAGTTCCGGGTGCCCCTGCTGCCGGTATTTCGCTCTACGAGCACTTGCGGGTTGCTCTTCGTCATCGGGGCCCTTGGCGGAGAAGCTCGCCGGAGCGGAAGCCGCTGCCAGCGACGCGCTTTTGGAAATGCTCTGGAAACTGCGGCGTTACGATCCGGAAGGATTCAGGGGGCTGGTTGGCCAGCCCGTCTTGGAAATTCTCTTTGCGACAGTGGAGCAAGGCGTACCGTTCGTGGCCGAACGCACCTACAGGCTGCGAACGGGGCCCGGTGCAACGATTGAGCTTTCGCGGTCGGGCGGATCGTGCCCCGGCACCTGTCCCATGGTCAACGGGATGCTTACGCTGGGGCTGGGCGTGCACCGGGAAATTGATATATATCTCGGAATAAACCAGATTTACGCGATTCCCGAGATGACGTGGCCAGATTGGCTGGAGCAGCTTGTGCAGTTTGAGATTGAGGCTTCACCCGATGGGGTGGGCCCGCCGATTTCGGTGCTGGAGCTGGATTCGACTGGTGCGCACTGGTCCCGGGGACGGCGGGGTGCTTGCGAACTGGAACTGAATTAACGGCGGGTTGTGAGGAGGATCGGACGTACGATGGGGGGAACCGGCTGAAGCGGATTGCGGCGGTGCCGGTGGCCGTGACCGGACACACTGTTCCCTCGATGGATGTTGAGTATTCGTACCTTGGTGGGGGACGGAGTTGTCCGGGTATGATCCGGTGAACCTGTGGTCCGGTGACGGGGGATCTGGCCGTGTGGACTTGCAGCGTTCCAGCCTCGTCCGCTCCGGCAGGCTCATACGAGTCCTTGTTGGTCGCCCAAGCCAATAATTCTGACACTTCCATCGGGGAAGTTCGCCCGGATTTCCAGTTCGCCACCCAGCGCCTTGATAAAATCCGCCAAGGTTCGCACATACATGTCGCTACGGCGCTCCATCTGTGAAATTGCGGACTGATCTTTATGCAGGATACTTCCCAGATGCGCCTGCGTGAGATTACGTGCCTCCCTGACCCGGTTCAGGGGCATTTCGGCGATCATTTGTTCCACACGAGCATCGCTCGCCGCGATCCGCTCGGTGCCCATTTGCTCTTCCAGCAGGCGAAAGTTTTTACGAGGCATATCAGATTCGTCCTTCCCTCTTCAATTCACTCAGGTGCTCATCGTAAAGCCGATCCGCGACGGGAATGAACTTCTCATACCAGCGGTCATCTCCCGTTTTGTCGCCGCCGATCAGCAGTATCGCGGTTCGCAGCGGATTAAACGCATACAAGACCCGGTACGGCCTGCCCCCATGTTGCGGTCGGAGCTCGCGCATGTGCGCATGGCGGGACGTCGTCAGGCCGGACGAATAAGGGAATCCAGTGCTACGCCAAACTGGCGAAGCAGTTCGACATGATCGCGCACTGAATCCTGCTCACCCGATGTGAGACCGCTCCACCAGTCTGCGAACTCATCGGTAAACTCCACTTCGACGGGCACACCTTCATCATAAATGGGATCGAAGTATTACGTCCAGCTTATTGTCTGTCTCGGTGGGCGCAACCCGACACGCGCGATACTGGGACGAGTGTCCAGTCCCGCACTCTGTACCATCCACCAGCGACCCGGCGACGGCGGCATCGCCCGCGTCTCCTCCATGATTCTGAGGGTTATTCAAGATGCCATGCTGGATTTGGTCGGCCCGCCACCCCAAGTAGTCCAGCTGTTCCGCCCCAACGCCACCACCGCATCCCGGGCTGACCGCCTCAGGTTCGCCGCCCGCCTCCTCGTCGGCCAAGCCTCCGGCAATTTCGACTGGCTCTTCTTCGACCATGTCGGCCCCGCCAGCATCCAAGGCCTGATCCCCGGCCTGGTCCGACGCCCCTACGGCGTGTTCCTCCACAGCCTCGAAGTCTGGCGCGAACTCAGCCCACTCCAGCTCCGCACCCTCAACCAAGCGTCCGTCCTCATCGCCAATTCCCACTTCACGGTCGAACGCACACTCGAAATCAACCCCGGAATCACCCGCCGCATCGACGTCTGCCATCTCGGACTCCGTCCCGAAGAAGATCTTCTCCAGGAACAGCACCCGTCCAGCCGCGCCGAAGCTGGTACTGGATCTTACGAGTTGGATCCGCGCGGCTCGGGTGCTGATCTTCCCGTCTCCGCGCCCTCGGAACCCTTGGACGAAGC
>CAITMP010000013.1 GCA_903893525.1 uncultured Acidobacteriia bacterium
ATGGGCCACGTCGACCACGGTAAGACATCCTTGCTCGACTCGATCCGGACCGCCACTGTCGCCTCGCGCGAGGCTGGCGGCATCACGCAGCACATCGGCGCGTACCACGTCGAGAAGAACGGCCAGAAGATCGTCTTCATCGATACCCCCGGCCACGAAGCGTTCACCCGCATGCGTGCCCGAGGTGCCAAGGTCACCGATATCGTGGTTTTGGTGGTTGCAGCCGACGATGGTGTCATGCCGCAGACGCTGGAAGCCATCGACCACGCCAAAGCCGCCAAGGTCCCGATCATTGTGGCCATCAACAAGATCGACAAGGCCGACTCACAGCCCGACCGGATCAAGCAACAGCTCTCCGACCGTGGATTGCTGGCCGAAGATTGGGGCGGCGACACCGTCATGGTCCCGGTTTCGGCCCGCACCAAACAAAATCTCGACCTGCTGCTGGAAATGATCCTCCTCGTGGCGGAAATTCAGGACCTCAAGGCGAATCCGGCCCGGCCCGCCATGGCGACCGTGCTCGAAGCGAAACTCGACCGCGGTAAAGGTCCCGTGGCGACCCTGCTGGTCCGCAACGGCACCCTGCGTGTCGGCGACAACTTCATTTGCGGCGTAGTCTTCGGCAAGGTCCGTGCCATGTTCGGCGACCGGGGCGAGCAGCTCCGCGAAGTCGGACCCTCCATGCCGGTCGAAGTGCTCGGCTTGGAAATGTTGCCCGAAGCAGGCGACAGCTTCCAAGCGGTCACGGATACAGCCAAGGCGAAGCAAATCGTCATGTACCGTGCTGAAAAGGAACGGGCTGCGCAGTTGGCCAAGACCGGTCGCATGTCCCTGGAGCAGTTGCACCAGAAGATGAAGGCGGGCGAGATCAAGGAACTGCCGATCATCCTCAAGGCCGACGTGGGCGGTTCCGCCGAAGTGCTCCGCGACACCTTGGAGAAGCTCTCCACCGACAAGGTGACGGTCCGCGTGCTGCGCGCCGGCGTCGGCTCCATCAACGAGTCCGACGTCGATCTCGCAATCGCGTCGGAAGCCATCATCATCGGCTTCAACGTTCGTCCGGAGCGGAACGCAACCGCCACCGCCGAGCGCGAGCAGGTGGACATGCGCATGCATACGATCATCTACGAGGTGGTCGACGAAGTGAAGAAGGCGATGTTGGGTCTTCTGGCTCCGGTCTATAAGGAAGTGTTCCGCGGTCGGGCGGAAGTCCGGGAAGTGTTCAAGGTTTCCAAGGTTGGCTCGGTTGCCGGTTGCTTGGTTATCGAAGGCACGGTCCCAAGCGGTGCCCGCGTCCGGTTGCTGCGCGACAACGTCAGTGTCCACGATGGCAAGATCAGTTCGCTGCGCCGCTACAAGGACGACGCGAGCGAAGTCCGTGCCGGCGTCGAGTGCGGTATCACGATCGATAATTACAACGATCTCCGCATCGGCGACATCATAGAAGCATTCTCGCTTCAGCGGGTGGCGGTGGAGTCGGCGTAACACCCGACTCCCTCGCAGACCAAGATTGCCATGCCCGCCTTGGGTGTCCTCACAATGGAACTGCGCATAGAACATGCGCAGTCCTTGAAGGACAAGCGGCAGGTGGTGAAGAGTTTGAGGGACCGGCTACGGCGCAAGTTCAACGTGTCCGTGGCCGAGATTGCCGACCACGACATCCACAATAGTTCCGTGATCGCGGTGGCCGTGGTTTCGGCCAGCAGGGACTTTGCGGCAAAGGTCCTGGCCTCTGTAGACGAGGATGCGGCGGCGCAACTCGGCCCGATGCTGGTCCGTTGCGACATCGAGTGGATTTAGGACGTATTAGAATTAGGGTTGAGGACCTGCTATGGACGAGCATCGAAGCAGACGCGTATCCGAGGCTGTCCGCGAAGAGCTGGCAGAGATTATCAGCTTTGAGATGGACGACCCGAGGGTATTCGACGTCCAAGTGACGATGGCGGAGGTTGCCTCCGACATGCGCAATGCCACCATCAAGGTCGCCGTGGACGCAGGCAACGAAAAGAAGGCGATAGCCGCGCTGGACCACGCCAAGAGCTTTCTGAAACATGAATTGGCGTCCCGGTTGAACTTGCGGCGCGTTCCCGACCTGCATTTCAGCTTGGATGTCCACTCGGACGCTGACAGCCGGATTGATTTCCTGCTGCGCCGCGCGAAGCGGATGGAAGCAAAGGACAGCTAGTCCTATTCACTGTGGCCCGCCGCGTGAGAAAATTCCCGTTATGAAACTCGGGATACTTCTCTTGCTGCTGGCGTCCCTTCTTCCTGCCCAAGACTTTGACGTACTCATCCGGGGCGGATGGATCGTGGACGGCACCGGCAGCGCGGCCTTCCAAGGCGATCTGGCCCTGCGCGGGAACCGCATTGCCGCCATGGGCAACCTGCCTTCGGCCAAAGCCAAACGCACAATCGACGCACGCGGCATGGTGGTCGCACCCGGCTTCATCGACCTTCACAACCACTCCGACTTCACCTTGATAGCCGACGGCACGGCCCAGAGCATGATCCGCCAGGGCGTGACCACCATGATCTTCGGCGAAGGCGGGTCAGCTGCTCCGGTCGCCAAGGAAAGCGCGGACGGCAAGAAGGGTTGGACCGACTTCCAGAGCTACTTCTCGCAGCTCATGAAACAGGGAATCTCCACCAATATCGGGACCTACGTCGGTTCCAGCCAAGTCTGGACATATGTTCGCGGCGAGCGTCCCGGTCCGCCGACACCGGCGGAGCTGGTCAGGATGCAACAGGTGGTCCGGGAAGCGATGGAACAGGGCGCCCTCGGCGTGGCCAGTTCGCTCAGCGGCCCTCCCGGGTCGTGGATCGATACGGCGACCTTGGTGGCGATGTGCAAGGCGGCCGCACCCTACGGCGGGATTTATTCCACGCACATGCGCACCGAGGGGATCGGGGTCTTCGAATCGGTGGCTGAAGCGATCAAGATTGGCCGTGAAGCGGGGCTTCCCATCGACATCATCCACCTCAAGCTGGCCGACAAAAAGTTGTGGGGCCAGATGCCGGAGCTGGTTTCACTTATCAAGCAGGCACGCGACAACGGGCAGGACGTGACGGCGAACGTCTATCCCTACCGTGCGGGCCAGAACAATTTGGCAACCATCATTCCGCCATGGGCCCACGAGGGCGGGGCCAAGGCGCTCATCGGACGGTTGCGGGATCCCGCTTTGCGGAACAGGCTTCGGGACGAGATCGAGCATGGAATCCCCGCAGCGACCGCGGGCGGGATCGCTTGGTACAACCACTACACGGCAACCGGCAGCTGGGAGGGGATGCTGCTGGTGTCGCTCTCCAATCCCGTGTACAAGAAGTTCGAGGGCAAGCGGATGAGCGAGGTGATTCAGGCTCTAGGTGGCGACCCGCTGGACGTGCTCTTCAGGGTCCTGGTGGACAATGGCGGGTCGATTCCAACTGTCTACTTCCACCACGATGAGAGCGATATGCGCTATGCCCTCGCGCAGCCATTCGTTTCCATCGGCTCCGACGGAAGCGCCATTTCAGACACCGATTTATCCGGCGGGCAACCCCATCCACGGTACTTTGGAACCTTCCCCCGGATTTTGGGCCGGTATGTGCGGGATGAGAAGGTGCTTGGGCTGGAGGACG
This sequence comes from uncultured Acidobacteriia bacterium, assembly GCA_903893525.1. Lineage (GTDB taxonomy): Bacteria > Acidobacteriota > Terriglobia > Bryobacterales > Bryobacteraceae > BOG-234. The sequence goes on from CAITMP010000013.1 coordinate 3,619, forward strand.
CGGTGCGAAAGATGACGTCGGCCAACGCCTCCAAGCTTCGGCTGTGGGACCGGGGATTGCTACGTCCGGGGATGGCGGCGGATGTTACCGTTTTCGATCCGAAGACCATCCTGGACCGGGCAACGTATGAAAATCCACGGCAATACGCGGTGGGGGTCGAATACGTGCTGGTGAACGGGACCATGGTGCTGGAAAAGGGAAGGCACTCGGGAGCAAAGCCGGGGCAGGTCCTTCGGCGGGCACAGCAGTAGTCAGATCCAACAACGGCGCTAAACTGGCGGGATGGGAACTCGCAACTCACGTCGTCGATTTCTGGAGGCGACTCCGGCCGTTCTTCTGGCCGCGGCCGCCGGATGCGGCAAGTCCGGACCACAAACTTCAGGGACAGCCCCCGCAGGAACTCCACCGGCTTTCGGGACGGCACCAGGGGCGGGTCCGGAGATTCTGCCCGCAACCTTGGCCGAAGCCGAAAAATTGGTCCAATTCCCGTTGTCGGGACCGGAGCGGGAGCAGGCGGCTGGTAGCTGGAGTCGGGCTGCGGCCCCGCTGTACGAACGCCGCACCGGCCCGAGAAAATTTGCGCCACCGGCGGGGTTGGCACCGGCCACCAAATGGGACCCGGTTTTGGAAGGCAGCTCCCTTGGACCAGCCACCGGGAAGTTCGTTCGGACAACCAGCCCGGCCACACCACTTCCGTCCAGCGATGCTGACATCGCCTTCGCGCCGCTCACCCAACTTTCACGTTGGATCGAGTCTCGGAAGCTCACGTCCGAACGCCTCACGAATATCTATTTGGAGCGCCTGCAGCGCTTTGACCCGAAGCTCCGGTGCGTGATCACAATAACCCGCGATCTGGCCCTGCAGCAAGCCCGGCAGGCCGACAAGGAGATCGCAGCGGGACACTACCGGGGGCCGCTTCA
>CAITMP010000014.1 GCA_903893525.1 uncultured Acidobacteriia bacterium
CCGCGCGTGATCCATGCTTCCACGACCTCGTTCTGTTTGGCGGGATCGAGGTCCGTCGGGCCGTCCCAGATCAGGTCGATGCCGAGTTCCTTGGCTGCTTTTTCGGCTCCGAGGCGGCAACTGACGAAGTAGGGGTCACCCTTGGCCTTCGGCATGACCGCGATGGTCAATTTGTGTTCCGGTTCCTTCGCAGTCGGAGTTGCAACCAAGCTGGGGGCCTTTCCGGTCACCGACTGCACCAGCCACCAGTTTGTCCCCGCCACGATCAGCGATCCGGCGATGATCACGGCGCTCAGCACCGCCAATTGTGAGTTCTTCATGTCCTCTTCCGTATTTTCTTCGATTGCAGGGATGCGGGGAACGCGTTTTGTGCGCCGTCCGGCCGCGATGGCGATAACGAGAATGGCGCTGGTCAGGATTCCGGCCAGTTCGGCTGGGTACGCCGACACCCGGAGTCCATTCTGCATGATGACGATGGCTGACAGCCCCAGTAGCGTGCCCCAGATGCTGCCGCGTCCGCCCAGGATGTCAGCGCCACCCAGTACGACGGCGGTGATGGCGAGAAGCTCATATCCGGTCGCGGCGTCGGCACGTGCCTGGCCCAAGTGGGCAACGTAGATCAGGGATGCCGTGGCTGCGGTGAAGCCCGCCAGAATGTAGGCAAGGGCCAGGCGGCGTTGGACCGGAATGCCAGCCCATCGGGCTCCTTCCGGCGCGAAGCCGATGGCCCGGAATGCCCGGCCTCTTGTACTGCGGTGCAGCAGGAACCAATAAAACAGGGCGAACGCCAGGAAGACAGGGGCTTGAGCCGGGACCAACCCACCGATATAGCCCTGCCCCAGATAGAGGAACTCGGCCGGGAAGCGGGAGAAGTTGTCCACTCCTCGCGTGAGGCCCTCCGCCATGCCTCGGAAAAGCGAGTAGGTTGCCAGGGTCACGATGAGCGGGGGTGCCTTGAACCGCGTGATCGCCAGCGCATTGAGCGCACCCCCCCCCACGCCCACCAGCAAGGTGCATCCCGCTGCGGCAGCGATGGAAAGTTGCGCATCCCGCCATAGATACCCGAACGCGACGGCGCAAAAACCCATCATGGAGCCGACGGAAAGGTCGATGCCTCCGGTGACGATGACCGGTGTGAGGGCAAGGGCGATAAGGCCTAGTTCTGTCCCCAGCCGCACGATCTCGAAGGCATTCGACGCCGACAGAAAGTTCGGGCCCGTGTACGCGAACACCGCGATTTCGAGGAGGATCAGCAGCAGCAGTGCCCGCTCGCCGCCCGCGCGGTTTTCAACGAGCATGGGCGCGGTCCCCTTTCATCGCGGCTCGTTCCATCACCACCGCGGCAAGAATTATGGCACCTTGGATGGCCTTCTCCCAGAAGGCGTTCACGCCCAGGAACGTCAGGGCTGGCGCGATGGCGGCAAGCACAACCGCCCCCATCAGGGTTCCCCTGAGGCTGCCCTTGCCTCCGGTAATCGAGGTTCCGCCGATCACCACGGCGGATATTGCCTTCAGTTCCAGACCGACCCCTGCGCTGGACTGCACTTGGGTGAATCTTACCGTGTCCAGAAATGCGGCAAGCGCGGTAAACGCGCCCATCAGCGCAAAGACGCCGAATGTGACGCCCGAGATGGGGATTCCCGCCAGCCGGGCGGATTCCCGCCGCGAGCCGACCGCGTAGACCGCGCGGCCCAGCTTCAGATTTCCCATGACCCAGCTGGTGACCGCAAACAGGATTGCGGCGGAACCCACGATCGCCAGCTCGCCCCCGGTTTGTCCGAGGCCCATCCATTGGAACGTGGCCGGTATTCCCTCCACCCAGGCACCCTGCGTGGTCCAGCGCAGAAGTTCCCGCCAGAATGCCATCGCGGCGAGAGTTGCCACGATGGAGGGAATGCCCATCGCGGTCACCAGCAGGCCGTTGACGGAGCCCAGCAACGTGCCCGAGGCCAAGGTTCCGAACGCCACCAAGGGCAGCGGAAGACCGCTTTTTGCAAGAATTCCGGCTACCACGCTCAGGACTGCAAATTGGGAGCCGATGGAGACGTCGATCTCCCCCGCCAGAATGACAAGCGTCATCCCGATAGAGACCACGAGAGCCGGAGCGTTTGTGATTGCCATGTCGCGGAGGTTTTCCGGTGCGAAGAAGCCCGGTGCCCGCACCGCGAGGATGCCTAGGAGGAGCATCCAGAGCCCACCGATTGCAATAACGTGCCGGGTCATTGCCGGGCTCCGTGGGACTCACCCAGTGCCAGTGACAAGATGGATTCAGCCGTTGCCTGCCCGCGTTCCAGAATTCCGGCGATTCTTCCCCCCCGCATCACCGCGACCCGGTCGCTCATTCCCAAAATCTCTGCCAGTTCCGACGAGATCATCATCACAGCCACACCCTTGGCCGCCATGTCGCACATGATCCGGTGGCACTCGGCCTTGGCACCCACATCGATCCCCTGAGTCGGCTCATCCACGATTAAGACCTTCGGACCTGTGGCCAGGGCACGCGCGATTGCCACTTTTTGCTGGTTGCCACCCGAAAGTGAGCCCGCCCGCGCATCCATCCCGTCCGTTTTAACCTGGAGACTGGTGATCCAGTTCCCGGCAATCAAGCGTTCGGCATTTTCATCGAGCGCCGGACCGTTCGAAATTCTGTCCAGGATCGAGAGCGTCGTATTGGCACGCACAGGCAGTTCCCCGGCCACGCCGTGGCTTCGGCGGTCCTCCGGAACGTAGGCAATCCCGCAGCGGATCGCGTCCCCGGGGTTCGTGATCGATAACGCCTCGCCATCCAGCCGGATCTCGCCTGATTCAACGGGCACCAGCCCGTAAATTGCCTCCGCCAGCTGTGTCCGGCCCGCGCCGACCAAGCCGGCGAAACCCAGAATCTCCCCGCTGCGGATCGCGAAGTCGATACCGCTTACGCCAGCGGCTGCCGATGAGAGTCCCTTCACCTCGAAGGTGACGCCGCCAATGGGGACTTCACGCTTGGGGAAAACGGCGGAGAGTTCCCGTCCAGCCATAAGCCGAATCAAGTCCCGCGTGTTCATCTCGGCGGCGCTGGAGGTGGAAACGGTTTCGCCATCGCGGAGCACTGTGATCCGGTCGGCGATCAGTGGCAATTCCTCCAGACGGTGGGAAATGTAGATGATGCCGGTGCCTTCCGAGCGCAGCTTCCGGATGATTTCGAACAGCCGGCCGGTTTCGCGTTCTGTCAGGGATGCGGTCGGTTCATCCAGAATGAGCACCCGCACCTTGCCACCGAGAGCCTTGGCGATTTCCACCAGCTGCTGTTCCGGCATGGTGAGCGTGCCCGCGTCACGGGTGGGGTCGATCTCGGCACCGATGGATTCCAGCAGTTCCTTGGCACGCCGGTTGCGCTCCCCGCGCCGGACCAGCTGAAAAAGGCCGCCGGACTCGTTGGCGAGCGCGATGTTCTCGGCAACGGTCAGGTCTGGGAAGATCGCGGGTTGTTGGTAGATGGCCGCGATACCCAATTCGCGGGAACGATGGGGGCTATTGGCGGTGATCGGCCTGCCATCCAGGATCACCGAGCCGCCGTCGGCAGCAACGGCACCCGTCAAAATCCGGATGAGCGTGCTCTTTCCCGCCCCGTTCTCGCCCACCAGCGCATGGACCTCCCCGGCCAACAAGCCGAAGGAAACCTGCCGAAGCGCCCTGACTCCACCGTAGCTTTTTTCGATCCGTTTCGCTTCTAGCAGCAATGCGCGATTATACTCGGTAGTTGATCGGCAACCCTCCATCCCTTGCCGCGTTCCACCGGATCTGGAGTCTGCAGAAGGGCGAATTCCTTCGCTATGAAGGAGATCTGGGCGCTGGACGCATGACCTATGCCGAGGCTGCGCGCGCAGCTGCGGCTTTTGCGGCCCGCATGCGCGAGGAGGGAATTCTCAAGGGCGACAGGATCGTAATTTGGGGCGAGAACCGCCCCGAGTGGGTTGCAGCAGTTTGGGGTTGTCTGCTTGAGGGCGTCGTTGCGGTGCCAGTGGACTTCCGGTCGTCGGGGACCATCATGGCACGAGTCGCCGGAATCGTCAGCGCGAAGGCTGTGCTGGTTGGGGAAGGTTTGAAGGTCCCTGACGGTGTCGTCTGCCCGGTTTGGGCACTGCGCAGTGTCGAGCCCGGGACCGATTCGCGTCCGCTGCTTGGGTTTGAGCCTGCCGATCCTCTGCAACTGGCGGAAATTCTCTTTACGTCGGGCGCTACCGGGGAGCCCAAAGGCGTTACCCTAACCCACCGCAACATCTTGGCGAATCTGACGCCGATCGACCACGGTATCGAAAAGTACCGGCGCTACATGGGGCCGTTCCAGCCCATCCGGTTCCTGAATCTACTGCCGCTGAGTCACATGTTCGGGCAGGCGATGGCGGCGTTTATTCCGGCCATGATTGGCGGCGAGGTGTATTTCACATCCGGCTACCTGCCGGTCGATATCGTCAATTTGATCCACCGGCGCCGGATTTCCGTATTGGTGTGCGTGCCGCAAATGCTGGAAATGCTGCGGTACGAGATCCAGCAGGCCGTGCCGGAGGCGAAGGACCCGCCGGAATCGGGCAGTTGGTACATGCGTTGGTGGCAGTACCGCAGGGTGCATGCCCGTTTCGGATTCAAGTTTTGGGCATTCGTGGTGGGTGCGGCCGCGCTTGATCCCGATTTGGAGGAGTTCTGGCGGAAGCTGGGTTTCGTTGTCATCCAAGGGTATGGCCTGACTGAAACGGCTCCGGTGGCCACGCTGAACCACCCGTTTGAGACGAAGAAGGGGTCGGTTGGAAAGGCGATTTCCGGCGTCGAAATCCGCATCGCGCCCGATGGCGAAGTCCTGCTGCGCGGGGAGAAC
>CAITMP010000015.1 GCA_903893525.1 uncultured Acidobacteriia bacterium
AACGATGACCGGGAAGTGGGAAGCCTGGGCCAAGCGAGCCAATGTTGTCGATTGGGCCAAGCTGCAGGAAATGCGCAAGGGGAAGCCGAAGGTCAAGGAGTAGGCTGAACGAATACCCGCAAGCGCGGTATCCTGATTCGTGTAGATGCCCCAAACCAGCCCCGCCCCGACCATCAACGAGCCGGAGCCGGACCATCCCTTTTTTCGCCACGGGCAGAAAATCGTACTTTTCCTTGCCTTCATCATCTGCTTTACTTCGATCCTGACGCCGCCGAGGTTGATGGACGACCTCGACGCGGGCCAAGGCGACATCGCCCGCAACATCCTGAAGTCCGGCGACTGGGTCACTCCGTATTTGGACGGGGTGAAATTCCTCGACAAGTCACCCCCGCTCTACTGGATGATCGCGGTCTCGTTCAAGATCTTTGGAGACCATGACTGGGCCGCGCGGATTCCGCAACAACTATTCGGCTTTCTGCTGACGGTCCTGGCCTACCGGATGGCGCTTTGGGGGATCGGAAAACGGGCGGCGCTGTATGCAGGACTGGCGATGGCGACCTCGACCGGCCTCTGGCTGTTCACACGGGTCAACATCCCGGACATCCTGGTGACGGTTGCGATCGGATTCGCGCTGTGGTTTTTCCTGCGTTCTCAGGATGAGGAGCGGGGGGAGGCGAAACGCTGGGCTCTCGCCATGTGGGCGTCGGCCGGTCTTGCGGTGTTCTTCAAAGGATTAATCGGGGCGGTGCTCCCCACTGGGGTGATCCTCCTCTATTTCCTCCTGACGGGCTCGTGGACGCGGAAGGAGGCTTGGGGACGGCTGAGGATCGGCTTGGGCCTGTTGGTATTCCTCGCGGTCGCGCTGCCGTGGCACGTGCTGGCGGTACTCGATAACCCGCCCTATTTCGACTTCACTATGCGCAGCGAGCCCGGAGTCTACCGTGGGTTCTTCTGGTTCTACATCATCAATGAACACGTGCTGCGATTCCTGAACCTGCGATACCCGCACGATTACAGCACGGTGCCGCCGTTGGTCCTCTGGCCGCAGCATCTGATCTGGTTCTGCCCGTGGAGCGTCTTCCTGCTCCGTGCCGCCAGCCTGAAGTTCCGACCGGTGGACCGGGAATCCCGAATGCATTTATTATGTGTCTGCTGGATCGCGGTGATCCTGGGCTTTTTCTCCGTCTCCACGACGCAGGAATACTACACGATGCCGTCCTACCCGGCGTTCGCGGTACTGATCGGGAGCGCACTTGCGGCGGCAAAGTCCTGGAAGTGGGAATTGCGGGTCATCGGGGTCCTGTCGGCGGTGGCTTGCGCAGCCATTGGAGCAATGCTGTGGGCGAGCAGGGGCTACGCAACGCCCGGGGACATCTCGACCGCCTTGGGGCATTACTCGCAGGACACGTACATGCTTTCCCTGGGCCACATGGGGGATCTGACACTGCGCTCATTCGCCTACCTTCGGACGCCCCTGGCAATGGCTGGGTTGGCCACCGTCCTGGGTGCCGCCGGGTGCTTGTTTCTGCGGGATCGCCGGGCAATCGTCTCGATCGCCGTGATGATGGCTTTGTTCTTTCAAGCGGCCCGGCTCGCGCTGATCGCGTTCGATCCCTACTTGAGTTCGTATCCCCTGGCCGAGGCAATCAACTCCGCACCGCCAGGGGGCCTGATCCTCGACGACCCCTACCACGAATTTTCATCGTTGGGTTTCTACACCCACAAGGCCCCGCTGATGCTGAACGGCCGGGTCAACAATCTGGAATACGGCTCCTATGCGCCGGGCGCGGCGCACGTCTTCATCGACGACCGGCGCTTCCTGGAACTTTGGAACGGTCCGAAGCGCTGGTACATCGCTTCCGAGGACAACTGGGACGAGAATCCACGCATGCCGACCCAGAACCACAAACCGGAACGGTTGC
>CAITMP010000016.1 GCA_903893525.1 uncultured Acidobacteriia bacterium
ATAGTGACTTCGAGATCGGACGCGTCATTCAGTCGATCGAAGACATGGGTAAGCTCGACAATACGCTGGTCATCTACATCAACGGCGACAATGGTACGAGTGCCGAAGGGGGGCCGCTGGGGACGCCGAACGAAGTCGCGTTCTTTAACGGCATCAACATGATCCCCGCAGCAATGCAGCTAAGATGGTATGACGTGTGGGGGACCGAGCAGACCTACAACCACATGTCGGCGGGCTGGTCATGGGCCTTCGACACCCCCTTCACATGGTTCAAGCAGAACGCATCGAAACTCGGCGGTATCCGCCAGTGCATGGCCGTCTCCTGGCCGAACCGCATCAAGGATGCTGGCAGCCTGCGTGAGCAGTTCATGCATGTGATTGACGTGGTCCCCACGATCCTCGAAGCGGCTGGCATCCCGGCACCCACGACGGTGGATGGAATCCCGCAAGCCCCCATCGAAGGGACCAGTTTTGCCTACACCTTTGACGCGAAAAATGCCAAGGCGCCGACTCAGCACAAGACGCAGTATTTCGAGATGATGGGTCAGTATGCGCTGTATCACGACGGCTGGTTGCTCAGCACCAAGGTAAACCGCGCACCGTGGGAGGCGTTCGGTCCGGCGAATCCCGACCCGCTCAACAATCAAGTTCTTGAACTTTACGACCTGACCAAGGACTTCAGCCAGTCGCAGAACATCGCCGACAAATTTCCCGACAAGGTGAAGGCTTTGAAGCAGATGTTCATTGAGGAAGCCCGCAAATATCAGGTCTTCCCGATGGACGCCTCGGTCGCCGCTCGCGTCATCGCTCCACGTCCGAACATCACGGCGGGCCGCACTGAATTTGTCTACACCCATCCGATGGTCGGCCTGCCGCAGGGGGATTCGCCGCAGCTACTCAACGCATCTTACACCATCACCGCAGACATCACGGTTCCTGAAGGGGGTGCGGAAGGGATGATCCTGACGTCAGGCGGGCGGTTCGCCGGTTACGGCTTCTATCTGCTTAAAGGGAAGCCGGTGTTCCTTTGGAACCTGATCGACCTGGAACGGATCAAGTGGGAAGGCCCTGACGCACTCGCCCCCGGCAAACACACCGTCGAGTTCGATTTCAAGTATGAAGGTCTCGGCGTCGGAACGCTGGTGTTCAATAACATGAGCGGGCTTGCCCGACCCGGTACCGGCGTGCTGAAGGTTGACGGCAAGGAAGTCATGACGAAGAAGATGGAGAAGACTTTGCCGATGACCCTGCAATGGGACGAAAGTTTCGACGTCGGCTCCGACACGCTGACAGGCGTGAACGACGCAGACTATCTGCCACCGTTCGCCCTGACCGCCAAGCTGAACAAGCTGACGCTCAAGGTGGACCGCCCGCAGTTGTCCCCCGAAGACATCAAGAAGCTTGAAGCGGCAGAGCGGGAACACAAGGCGAGCCAGTGATTGTCGACTTGGAATTGAAAACGAGTCGGGACCATAAAGCTATCCATCCGGGAACGCACACGTTTCCAGGTGGGGTCGTCTTTACAAATCGATTACAAAATGGCGGACGTCTCTCGGATTTGCGCGAGATTCTGGTCCACGAGTAATACTCCGTCGCGGAAAACCCATTGCAATTGATCGGGGCGAGGATCACTGGCTGGGACGGTAGTCAGGACTCTCTTTTGAGTGTCGTTCTCATAGACCAGTTTCAGGCGGCCCGACTTGGACTTCTTGCCGCTGTCCGTAATGGGCTGTTTAAAGACATCTCGCTCCTGACCATCCACGGTGGCCGATGAGCACTTGAAGGCGAACCGCTGAGTGTCCCGATTCAGTTTCTGGAGCAACCCTCCGCCCGAGCCGAACGAGATATTGTCGGCTGACCATTTGGCGTTTTCCATGGCCGCCAGAATCAGGTCGAGCATCTTGAAGTCGATGCCGTCACCCTGGATGACTCGAACCTTTGGGTGCAGGACTTTATAGCCTTTGGAATTAATGGTGAAACCGAACTTCTCGCCCAGAATATCCAGGACTTTTACCACGACTTCAGGGGGATTACCGGAATCTGGTCGAACGACCAGAGTACCATCACGGGCCAGGACTTCGTCCCTAAGGACTCCACCCCAGATGTTCGCGCAGCAATTATAGATATCAAAGCTGTCGCTCACCGTGGCGACGAGGCCCGTGGGATATTGAGTCAGCATATTCCGGCAGGCATCCACTTCGTGGTCCTTGCCCCATGACGTGATCGTGCTGTGTTCGGCGGCGGGGATCGAGAACCCTGCACAAGGATCGTGATAGAACTCACTGAGCAGCACCAACCCCGCGACGTTGTCAGTCCCTTTGAAGTTAACCAGATGGGCGGCACCGCCGACGGCAGCTTGTTCGGGACATGTCACACCTCGGAAACCAAAGTCGTGCAGCTTGAAGTCGATCAGGCCGGGATCGCCGGTTTTCGTCAGGTAATTTAGAATGACGTTCTTCATCGCCCGACTTTGCGTGGCGACGGTCGAGGGATACCAGACCTGGACCAGCAGCGTTTCCAGGTAATTGGTCAGCCAGAACACCTTCGGGTCGGTGTTTTCCACCGTCATGAGGACATTCGATTCGCCGACAACCAGACCTTCGGGTGCGGCCTTGATTTCGATGGGAAGCCGCCCACCGTGCTTATTGAGGATGTACTCCCAGCCCGCTCGGTTAAAGACCTGTCCACCGAAGTGGGAGTTGAACAGTTTTTCTGCCTTTTCGATTTTTTGCTGAGTGACAACGGGGCCGACAAGATACTGCTTCAACCAGTATTGGAGGCCAAAGAAAGTTGTTTGAGGGTGAAGATCG
>CAITMP010000017.1 GCA_903893525.1 uncultured Acidobacteriia bacterium
AATTTCGGCGTTGCTTGCCGGCTTGGAAGTGGCTGGTTCCCGTGAACATGCCCAAGCATGTGCGGCGTGCGGTGCTGAAGTCGCAAGACTTCAGGCGACTGTGCTGTCGATCCGGGAAACCGGGCGGGATTGGGCACTCCGGTCGGCGGTTTCCCCGAGCTGGGAAGCGCCTTCGGAATTGCCGGTTGCCGCGTTTTGGAATCCCGGACGGTTTTGGAATCCCGGACGAATGCTTGCGGCCGCAGCGCTGCTTCTCGCTTTCGCAATCCTGCCCGCTTGGTACCAAGGCCGGGTCGTGCCGGTCGACAATCCGCTTGCGGCAGTTGTGGAGATTACCGACGCCGCGCTCCTCGCCCAGGTTGATCTACAAGTTTCACGCGCGGTTCCCGCACCCATGGAATCGCTTGCAACGCTGGCTTCTTTGAGCAGCGATGCCGTCTGGAGCGGTGAATCCGCCTCCGACAGCGCGCGATAGCACCGGGACCCACTCTCGCGGTCCACATTTGAAAGGACGAACAATCATGACGCAGCAAATGATCAGAACAGGATTCGTGTGCCTTGTCGCCGGCATTTCGGCACTGGCACAGGCTCCGGCGGCTCCCCCCGCGCCCCCAGCCGCACCGCAAGCTCCACAAGGTCCAGGAGGTCCGGGCCGCAGGGGGCCCGCCCCGATGGCCCGCCGTCGGCCCCCCATGGAGAGCGCTATGACCCCCGGTCCTGGTGGCCGCTGGTGGAATAACCCGGATGTCGTTCAAAAGCTCGGAATCAACTCCGACCAACAGAAGAAGATGGATGACATCTTCCAGCAAAACCGCATCCGCTTGGTCGATCTCAACGCCACGCTCACCAAGGAGGAAATGACCTTGGAGCCCTTGATGGGTGCCGACACCATGGATGAGTCCAAAATCCTCTCCCAAATCGACAAAGTGGCCCAAGCCCGAGCCGAACTGGAGAAGGCCAACGCCCGCTTCCTCGTCGGTATTCGCCGTGTCCTCACCCAGGACCAGTGGAAGAAACTGCAAGCGGATCGTCCCCAAGGCGGTCCCGGCGGATTCCGCGGCCCTGGTGGTCCTGGTGGCTCCGGCGGTCCGCGCCAAGGTGGGCCGGGTGGACCCGGTGGTCCAGGCAATCGTCGTCCGGGCGGCGAGGAGTAGTTAGTGGTTGGAGATCCCGGCGGATTCCGCCGGGGTCGCCCCACCGGTCCCCAGCCTCCGGTGGAACATTTCCAAAACAAACCCAAAGCACAAGCGGGCCAGCACCGGGTCGTAGCGCGGACCTTCGTCCCGCAGAAACGCGTGCTGGCCGTTTACCTCAATCCATTGGAAATTCACGCCCGCTTCCTCCAGAGCGGCGTGGATTCCCACCCGGCCCTCCAGTGGAACGTGGGGGTCCTGTCGTCCCCAGATATGCAGCAATTCCCCCCGGATTTCCCCCGCCCGGCCCAAAGAACCATCCTGCAACTCCTGGCCTAGGGACCCCTTGTGGATGTCGGTCGCATAGAAGCAGGCCGTCGCCAGCACGTCCGGGTTCATCGCCGCGCGGAATGCGAGGTGGCCTCCAATGCAGATTCCCATGACGCCCAGCCGCCCGGTGCAATCCGGACGCGACAGCAAATAGTCCAGCGCGGCCCGCGCGTCCGAGTCGTAACCCGCCACCGGCTTGCCGATCTTGTTGGCGTTGCCCTTGTCGGCACCGGCCTGGTCATATGCAAGCACCGTTCCGGCGGGCTCCAGTTCATGGTAGATCTCGGGTGTCGCCACCACATATCCGTTGCTGGCGAGGAACGCCGCGGTCCGCCGGATCGGGCCCGTGATCTGGAAAATCTCCGAATACAACACCAGTCCAGGGTACTTTCCACCCCCTGATGGCCGCGATACCAAACTGCGCATCGGTCCTGTCGGGGTGTGTATCTCGACGAATTCTTCGGTTACGGTCACGTAGTTTGTCCTTTGGCAGCCTTCGAGGTTGTTGGCTTTTGCAGTCCCGCAAGCAGCCGCTCCGTTGAGTCGGCGATCTCACGCACCGCCGCTTCGAACGCCGCTTGGTTGGCCTTCGATGGAGCGCGGAATCCGCTCACCTTTCGCACGAACTGCAACGCAGCCGCCGAGATCTCCTTCTCGGTCGCCGGCACCTCGGGCTGGCGCAATACCTTAATGCTTCGGCACACAGCCACTATCGTAAACTCACGGGTATGCCGGACCAGCCTTCCCACGAATTCCTCCACGTTCCCGAGCATCCCTCCGGTATCGGCCTGGTCCTGACCCACGGTGCGGGCAGCGACCACAGGGCCCAAATCCTCGTTACCGTCGCCAATGCCTTCTGCGATGCGGGTGTTCGCGTAGTTCGCTGCGACCTCGCCTTCCGACGCAAGCTCTACTCCGGCCCGCCCACTCCCGCCAAATCTCCCGCCGACCGCGCCGTTCTCCGCGATGCCGTCCTCGCAATGCGGCAGTCCGTTGCGGGCCCCGTCTGGCTCTCTGGTCATTCCTACGGTGGCCGCCAGGCGACCATGCTCGCCGCCGAGGAGCCCGGCTTGGTCGATGGCTTGCTGCTATTTTCCTATCCCCTGCACCCACCCGGCCAGCCCCATCGCCCAAGGACAGAGCACTTCCCTTCGCTCACAACCCGTGCCATCTTCGTCCACGGTACGAAGGATGATTTCGGGACTCCGGATGAAATGCAGTCCGCACTGGCGTTGGTCCCTTCCAACCCACAGCTTCTGATCGTGGAGCGTGCCGGGCACGATCTAAAGAAGGGGAAATTCGACATGCACCCGGTCGTCAGCGCAATCACTAGCTGATTTGAAAGAGCCACCGGTCGCCGGAAACGCCCTGCGGTCGGACACCCCACTCGTCGGCATGCCGCAGCAAATCGCGTCCCAGCGGGGCGAATGGTCCCTCCCCAATCGGGATCAGGATGTGTTTGTAACCGGCTTTCCGGATTGCAGCCGTTGCGTCCCGGCGCAGGTCGATGCGGAACTCCGAGCCGTCCGTCGGAGCCGGACCCCGGAACGCGATGCGCGCATCCGAAGGCCACACCACCAGATCTCCCGGCAGTTGGAATCGGAACGCCTGCCCCGGTAACTGGTTCCTCCACGCCAAATTCGACGCTGGCCGCGTATCCACCACCCGGAATTCCGACCCGGCCACCACCTCGACCCCACCCCCCGCGCGCCACGTGTATGTACGCGCATTGCCACCTTGGCTGTCGAGTGCGAAAATGAGCCCGTCCGAAAATCGGCTCCCTGTTCCGGATTGCCAGTAGGTGAGGAAATCGCGGTCCAGATAGGCCTCGGGAACGCCCGTGAAAGTCAGAATCCGCGCTCCGGGCAGGGTTTCCCTCTCGATCAAATGCGTGACCGCGAAACCGGGGATCATCCGTTCCAGAAACGCTTTCTCCGGCTCCAACCGCAGCGCGGCCTCCCACGGTAGTTCCCCGAGTCGCCATTCATCCTTCGCGTAGAGATCGACCACATCGGGCCATGCCGTCGCGGCCTGCAGTACCGCTATGGCAACCGCAGCGGGAGCGGGCAGGACTGACGCCATTGCGATCGCGGCTGGCCCCAGCATCGGCATCAAAAAACGTGTTCCGGTGTTTGCCAGAATCGGTACTGTCAGCAATGCGGTAGCCGCCAGCATCCAAGCCGTGGCGCGACGACGGATTCCCACCAACGCCAGCGGCATCAGCAGGAACACCGGTCCCACAACGCCCTGGTTGCCTCCGTGCACCGCGTAATTCCAAGGGGCACCCAACCAGTCGAAATCGGGCCGAAAGGCGCTGAATGACCGAGCCAGTTGAGTGTCCAACCCGGACGCGCTTAAGAACGGCGCGAATGGATTTCCAGTAAGCAAATAGGCCCGCACCATCCACGGTGCCACAAACGCCAGCACCACCACAGCGAATGCTGCTGGCCGACGCCATTCCCTCGCTCGTGCTGCCACGAAAACGAAGGCAATTATCGCCACCCACCCGAAGGTCTGCTTCACCGAGTAGCAAAGCGCCGCATCCATTGAGGCGAACGCCAGCAGCCACGGTTCCCGTGTCCGATCCCACCGGACCAGCAGATACACCACCGCGAACGCCGCCGCTGCCAACCCGGCATCCGTGTACGCCGCGCTCCCAGCCACTCCGCACACCGGAGCAACAAAAAACAGCACAGCCGCCGACCAACCGGATGATTCCGCCAGCCCCAATTCCCGCGCTATTTCCCTCACCGTGGCCGCCGCCGACACCAGCAGGCCCAGATGCACCAACTTTGCTGCCGAATGCGCCCCGGCGCTGAACGCTGGGACGAACATCATCTCCACTGGCTGGGGCATCACGTCGAAGAACGCCGATTTGCCCGTGAATCCGTGCGCGCGGACATAGTCGGCCACGATCCGCAAGTGGTAGGCGATGGCATCTGGCTGGATTTCGGGTGCAACCGCGTACACCAGATAGAGTCCGGCGTACAGTGTCAGAATTCCGCAACAAATCAGCCTTGGGACCCGTAGGCTTCCGTGGGGCAAATGCGGGGGCGGGGGAGTCCACATCGCAGCCGGGAACCGCCAAGCCGCAAATCCGAGCGCTCCTCCCAGCAGCCAAAACGCCTGCACATAACCGGCGTGCCCCTGTAACAGACTGAAAATCAACAGCGAGTAGATTGCGGCTCCGCTCGTGTAGCGTACCGACCACGGAAGCCCTGCAACCCGCGTCGCCAACAACCCCGCCGTCCAAATGGAGCCGCAAGAAAGTAGACAGCCCAATGCGATGGCGACCAGTACGGGCATGGACTACCCGACCACGCGCTCCGGCGCACCAAGTCGCACCGGTGCCAGCTCCTTCGCAAAATTCCGCATTCCGGCCAGGATTCCCCCGCTATTGCGCCGGTTCACGCGCCGCCACGCCTCCCATACATTGCCCACCAGCACTCCGGCCAGCAGGTAATAGACGACCCCAGCCCATTCGAAAAAGGTGAAGCTGACCACCGCCACGATGACGCCGCAAACAATCTGGTCCGGGTACTTTGCCGGCGACGTTGGCGGATCCGTAAGGATAATGAACGCGAAGAACAGCGCGGCCTCCGCATCCGGCGACCGGTAGATTTCCGCCACCATCCTCGGATCCCGCAGGTATGCCGTCGCCGTAAACAGCAGGAAGTAGGTCCCCAAAAACACCAGCACCAGCGGCATCTTGTTCACCCGGTCCACAATGAACAACCCGACCGCCAGCAACACTACCTGCGCCGCGATCGGAACCTCCGTCAGTGCGCCCCACCAACTCTGGCCCGTGTGGAAGACGAAAAAGCTCGCGACAATCGCCAGCGCCGCCGGATTGAACACATTGGCGCTTCTTGAACGCAGCGCGTATTTGCTCAGAACCGCTGCCACGGACGTGATCGCCGTTACGTGCCAAGGTTCTTGGGCCCGCAACACCATTGCCACGATCATCGCCGTCAACATGGCCCCATCCGGGAATTCCCACGACCCCTTGCGAAATCTCATGACCACCGCGTCCGTGGTGCAGGCAGTAAGAATCGCGGCGCACAATCCCGGCAGCACCACCCGCAGCCCTTCATGGGGTGCCGCGATCCCGATCAAAATCGTCAGGATGATAATCAGCAGGCCCTTCGGCGTCTTGAAAAACTTCCTGGCGCTCCGGCCCAACCCATCAAGCGCCACGCAGCATTTTCCCCGTTTCCCAGCTGGTTAGATCTTCCAGAATCATCAAACCGTCCACGCCCGTCTGCTCCAGGAATTGCAGTCCCTTTTCCCGGCCCATCACCATTGCCGCCGTAGCCAGCCCATCTGCCAGCATCGCGTTCGGCGCTACTACACTTACGCTGCAAACACCGGATTTGGATTCGGGATTCTGCGGGTCAACAACGTGTCCCGGGCGTTCGTAGTCGCCCGAAGTGCAGACCGCGCTGTCGGAGACACGGATTGTATCGAAAACCGCACCCTCGATTCGCGGGTGGCGGATCCCGACCGACCACGGCTCGCCTTTCGGATTTAGGCCGCCCAAATACAGGTCGCCCCCGGCATCCACGCAAAAGTCCCGGAATTGCGTGAGCTCGCGCGAGGCCAAATCGACGGCAAAGCCCTTGGCAATTGCTCCAAGATCCAGTGTCAAGGGCCGATTCAGGCGGACGGTCCGTTTCTTTGGGTCCACCACCACATCGCGGTAGCTGGGCGGATTCTTTCCGTCGATACCTGTCCGGACCACCTGTCCCGTGGCATGCTCCCGGTCGAATCCCAAAGACTCCATGCGCCGGCCAACCGTCGGATCAAATGCCCCGCCGCTTTCCTCCGCCACCAGTAGCGCGAATTGCAGGGCCTCGAACAGCAGCGGGCTGGGTGCAACTGCACGCCCCACCTGGCTGCCGAGCTTCACCAATTCGCTGTCCGGCCGGAAGCGAGTGCAGCGCTCCTCCACTTCCTGAAACCAGTCGAAGGCCCGCTCGACCGCTTCCTCCACTCCTTCGCCGTCCCGCACTACTTGGATCGTGACCACCGTGCCCATGAAGGGCTCCGTCCGCTGGAAACTCATTTTGCGTCGGCCTTGGCTTTGCCGAGGGCTTCCACCACCCCGAAATAGAAGGCGTCGCTCGATTGCGTTGCGCCGGAAACCACGTCCGTTTCCGGGCTCTGCCGCTTGGCCACCTGCGGGATGATCTTGTCGATCACGTCGCACGAATAGCGTGTCAAGCATTGGGCGATGGTGGCAGCCTTGATCTTGCCGTCTTCGATGACCACCTGGGCTTGGATATCGCCATGCCGCGACGTTCCCCAGCCGGTGTACGTGCCGTCCTTCCACTTGGGCGCGGGCGGCGGCGGTGGAGGTGGTGGAGGCGGCGGAGCTGCGGCAACTACAGGCGGTGGGGGCGCTACTACAGGTGCCGCAACTGCGACTGGAGGCACCGTTGGCGTCGGTTCCGCTGCCGGCGTTGCTTCCACCGACTTCACTGGAGCCGCAACGGCCTTCGGTTCGACGCTGGCGGATGGCAATTTCGCCTCAACAGGCCTGGGTTCGATGACACGGGCGACTTCAACAGGCGCTTCTCTAACAGGCGCTTCTCTCCGCACCGGCTCTGCGGCCGCTTCCGGGGCAGTCCCACCGGCCACTGAGACGGGACGGGCCGGTGGCCGGCGTTCCGCCACATGCTGCTCCATCCGGTCCGCCGCCGATTTCGTCTTCACGTAACCCGCGCCGTACACCGCAATCACCGCTGCCGACCCGGCGGCAACCAAGTTGTTGGAGATCTTTCCCGAAGCCCTTTTGCCCGATCCGCTTTGCGCCATTCTAGATCATTGTAATCGCAACTGCCGTCGGATGCTGGCTGTAGGCCGGACGAACCGCACGTTCAGCCCGCGTCCGCCGGTATGCCTGATCGCTGCACCGGTTTAGGCAGGATCTGGAGTCATTCCACGCATCACGAGGGGCCTCATCATTCGCGGCCCCTCATTCCGGCTTGGAAAGATCAGGCCCGCTTGCGCAATCTGCGCGACGCGGCCCAGGCGGAGAGGCCGAGGAACGCCGCCGCTAGCGTCGAAGGCTCGGGGGTGCCAGCATTCTGTGAAGCCCGAGCTAGTGAAATACCGTCGAGCATTGCCATGGGCGGCAGTCCATTGGGCGTTCCTTCCGATAGGAAAGTCAGGACTTGGCCTGCGGACGTCGGCGTAAAGGTCATAGTTTGCAGGGTCCAAGGCTGGAAATCGTGCGAGGGGTTGGACTGAACTGTCGAATCGGCGCTTTCGCCTCCGAAAGTGACGTGCCACCATTCCTGCGTATCGCCGCTGAAGCCGCGCTGCTGACCGGCTGCCTGGTAAAACGTCAGGTTGTATTGAACCCCAACCTCGAGCCCGCTCACGTTCTGTGAAATCCCGCCCCGATAGCTGGCTGCGCCGTCGAAGACCAGGAAATTCCCGCCGTCCGGGCTCGTCGACGGGATCGTATCGGTGATCCCCTGCCACAGGCGGAAGCCGCCGCTGAACTGGTCGCTGAGCGTGTCGTCCGAAGTTCCCGGAAAATACAGGAAACCCAGCGGGACGCTCGGATCATTTTCCCAGCCAGACACGTCGCCCTTGAAGTGGACCTGTCCCGACGCAGTCAGAGTCGTGGATTCGAACGACCCGTTGGCGATCAATCCGCCGAAAGCTGGAATGGCTGCAGTCAGAATGACGAACAACGCGAGTCCGGCGGAAGCGGTGTTAGCCAGTTTGGAGAGTCTTTGTTGCATGTGCATTTGATTGAGTTCTTTTAGGTTCAGTGTCGTGCGACTCCGAGAATAATATCACACCTAATCCACCCGGACAAGGCCTGCTTTACCCTCTTCGTGATACACTCATTTTTCCTATGAGAACCATCATATCGGCGGCTTTTGGTACCGAGATGCTGCGTTTGGGTGTTTGGCTGGTCCTGTTGATCGCGATCTTCGTTCCCATGGAGCGCTTCCGTGCACTGCATCCTAGGAGCCTTCTCAGAAGAGGACTCGGGACGGACTTGGCCTACTACTTTTTGAGCGGTTTCGCCCCAAAACTCCTTCTCACTATTCCGGTTGCCCTTCTAGTCGCCACCCTCCACAGAATGGTGCCTGCGGAGTATTATTCCGCAATGTCGGGTATTCCCATCTGGTTGCGCGTTCCGGTGGCATTGGCGGTGGGGGAGGTGGGCAGCTATTGGGGACACCGCTGGTCCCACGAGATCCCGTTCCTTTGGCGGTTCCACTCGATTCACCACAGCGCCGAGGAGATCGATTGGTTGGTCAATTCCCACGCACACCCCTTCGACATGTTCTTCGTTCGGTTCTGCGGCCTTGTTCCGATGTACGCCCTTGGCTTGGCCCAGCCAGCGGGTGACGGGCTTGATTTGGCCCCGGCCGTGGTCACTGTTGTGGGAACCGTTTGGGGATTCTTCATCCACGCGAACGTGAAATGGCGTCTGGGATGGCTCGAATGGGTGGTTTCAACCCCGGCTTTCCATCACTGGCACCACACCAACGATGGACCGGAGCGGATCAACAAGAACTACGCGGCGCTCTTGCCATGTGTGGATCGAATGTTCGGGACGTTGTATCTACCAGCCCAGCAGTGGCCCGACCGGTACGGGATCGACGGGAAGGTGCCCGCCGATCTGCCCGGACAAATTCTGCATCCGCTGCTGCCGGGCCCTACTCCCACCCGGACTGCCGACTAATACTGGCGCGCACGACCCGTAGGTCCCTGTCGGGCGTCTACCGCACCAAACACGGGCGCTTGTTATCGAACTTCCATTCGGGGATCAAATACTGCATAGCCACAGCGTCGTTCCTGGCCCCCAATCCATGCTTCAAATACAGTTCGTGCGCCGCCGCCAAGCGTTCCCGGTCGATGTCCACACCTAGACCCGGCCTGTCGGGAACGGTCAGCAAACCGCCTTGGATCTGGAACGGTTCCTGGGTCAGCCTTTGGCCGTCCTGCCAAATCCAGTGCGTGTCGATTGCCGTAATCTTGCCCGGTGCAGCCGCCGCCACGTGTGTAAACATCGCCAGCGAGATATCGAAGTGGTTGTTCGAGTGCGATCCCCAGGTCAGACCCCACTCGTTGCACATCTGCGCCACCCTCACCGACCCCGCCATCGTCCAGAAATGCGGATCGGCCAACGGAATATCCACCGAATGCAACTGGATTGCATGGCCCATTTCCCGCCAGTCGGTCGCAATCATGTTGGTGGCTGTCGGCAACCCGGTGGCGCGCCGGAATTCGGCCATCACCTCGCGCCCGGAGTAGCCGCTTTCCGCGCCGCACGGGTCTTCCGCATATGCCAGCACGTCGCCGCGTCCCTTGCAGAGCGAAATCGCCTCTTTGAGTGACCAAGCCCCGTTCGGATCGAGAGTGATCCGCGCCTCGGGGAACCGCTCCGATAACGCTATGATCGCCTCCATCTCCTCCTCGCCCCGCAACACCCCGCCCTTCAACTTGAAATCGTTGAAGCCGTAGCGTGCGTGGGTCGCTTCCGCCAGCCGCACGATGGACTCGGGTGTCAGCGCTACTTCATGCCGCAGCCTGCACCAATCATCCGCATTATTCGGGTCGGAGTCGTAGGGCAAGTCCGTCTTGTTCCGGTCCCCAACATAGAACAAGTACCCCAGCGCCTCCACCTGTTTGCGCTGTTGTCCCTCGCCCAAAAGCGCAGCCACGGGAACATTCAGGAACTGTCCGAGTAAATCCAGAAGCGCCGCTTCCAGCGCCGTCACCGCATGCACCGTGGTGCGCAAATCGAAGGTCTGGTTGCCCCGTCCGCCCGCGTCCCGGCTTGCAAACGCCGTGCGCACCGAATTCAGGATGTTGTTGTAGTTCCCGATCGACTGGCCAACCACCAGCGACCCGGCGTCCTCCAGCGTCTTGCGGATCTTCTCGCCGCCCGGCACCTCGCCCACACCGGTGCAGCCGCAGCTGTCCGTCAATATCACCACGTTGCGGGTGAAAAACGGGCCATGCGCCCCGCTCAAATTGAGCAACATGCTGTCGCGCCCTGCGACTGGGATCACTTCGATTGATTGGATGACAGGTGTGGTAGGAATTGGGAGCCTCGGAATCCCAAGTTTATCAATTCCCCGCTGACTGATTCTGGTACCACTTCAGCGTCGTGCCCGAAATGCACGCGATGTCCAGTTTCCCGTCCGCATTCAAATCCACCGCCGTACATGCCGCCGCGTTCATCCCGCCTTCGTCCAGCACCTGCTTGGTCCACGCCGGCGCATCACCCTTCCCGGCGCGGTAGAGGAACAAACTCTTCGACCCCTGGCGGAACCCGGCCACCACTTCGTCCCGACCGTCCCCGTCGAAATCGGCGGTCACGATCGTGTGCCCGTCCACCAACGAGTCGTCGATGGTCTGCCGTTTCCACCCCTTGCCCTCTTTTGTGTAGATGGACACTTGGTTGCCGTGCCAAGCCTCGATGGCCGCCAAAAAACGCTTCGTCCCCAGCCGCCCAACCGCAACGTCGCTCGACCCGCATTTCGGGCAGGCGCTCGGGTCGCCCTTGCTGATTTCGGTCCGGGTCCAGCCCTTCGCAGTCAATTGGAATAGATGGATTCCCGAAAAGCTCGCAGTCAAAATACTGTCGCGCTTGTCCTTCGGATTCCACTTCAGGATGGAGACCCCGTGCATCACACCCAGGTTCTCCGTCGAAACTGTCTCCCGCTTCCACTCCCCCGGCCTGTAAATCAGCAGGGGCGCGTTGTCCTGCGTATAGTTCGGCGGAGATGCCTTGGTCCCGGTCAACACCGCGTTCACGGCAACCTTCTTGCCGGAACCGTCCACATCTGCCCACCGCAGCCGGTGCGCCGTCGGAACCTCGTCGAATTGCCGCAGTTTCCACGGTTTCGTCGGATCTCCGTCATGGGACAGCACTCCGACCTTCCCGATGCTCTTTGACGCGTCGTTGGCGAATTCCCACGCCACTACGATTTCCGGAATCCCGTCGCCGTCCAGGTCCTCCGCCGCGCAATTGATCAGCCGCGGCAAGTTCACAGCCAGCACATGGCGCTCCCATGGCTTGTCCGCCGCACCCGGATTCTCGTACCAGGCAAGATCGGGCATGCCCGACGCGAGCGCGATCAGATCCGGCTTGCCGTCGTGGTTCAAATCGACCGCCACCACCTGGTAGCCGCCCTTCAGATCCTTGGCCAAAGTATGCTCGGTGAACCGGATCGGCGTTTGGGCACGCAAAACCGTGCCGAGCAGCAACAGGGCGGAACAGACAGATCGCATTGCCGTCAGTATATGCCGACCGCTATTTTTCGGCCTTCAGCACGCCCTTGGCCTTGGCAATCGGTAGCAGCGTCGGATAGAACTGCACGAACGTGTTGTCGACCGCGCCGTTGGTTCCGTGGCACGCGTAGCATGTGGCCGTGCGCTCGAACGCCTTGCCTTCGGACTCCTCGCCCTTGGGGAAGCCGTAGAAGGTCCACTTGCCTTTTTCCTTCACTTCGACCTCAATGGCCGAGATGCCGGTCTGGAAATGGCCGCCCTTGTTGATCGACCCTTCGGAAGTGGCGTTGCGGATCTCCAGCACGAACATGGTGTTGTCGGGCCAATGGCCGGTGTCCACGAACGCCTTGTAGGCGGCGCGGGTCACGAAAACGTTGTCGAATCGCGGGGTGCCGGGTGTGGCGGCGGGCCCGTAGGTCATCCCGAGCCCGGAGCTGAGGAACACCCACTCCCGGTAGTCGGACGGAAACAGCAGCGAGCCGTTGGCTGCGTGCCGGGGTGTGTCACCGGTTTCGGCGGCGAAACAGGCAAGGGCAAAAATCAAGGATGCGGTGAATGTGATGGATGCGGACCGGCTGCGCGTCATCCTATAAATATAAACTGCGTGCCCGCGATCCGGTCCCACTCCGCTATCCTGAAGCCGTGACCACCCGCGAGGAAGTTGAAGTCAAAATCGCCGTTTCCGGCCCCGAACATGCTTTGGAAATCCTGGGTCGTGCGGGCTTCGCCATCTCCACTCCCCGTATTTTCGAACAAAACATCGTTCTCGACGACCCAGCGGGTTCCATCAAAGGTTCCAACCGCCTCCTCCGTGTCCGCCAAGCCGGCGATCTGATCACCGTTACCTATAAAGGCCGCGAAATCGACGGGGTCCACAAGCGCCGCGAGGAGCGCGAATTCCACGCCGACAACCTCGACGAATGTATCGCCGTCTTCTCCGGCGTCGGCCTCAAGCCCGCCTACCGGTACGAGAAATTCCGTACCGAATTCGCCCGTTCCGGCGAGCCAGGCCACGCGGTTCTCGACGAAACCCCCATCGGCACCTATATGGAGCTGGAAGGTCCGCCCGAGTGGATCGATCAAGCCGCCGCCGATCTCGACTTCACCCAGGCCGACTACATCCTGCTCAGCTACATGCGCCTATACCTGAAATGGTGCGACGCCAACGGCCAAACGCCCACCAATATGGTTTTCACCAGGCAGACGGACTAATCCCGCCACTCCGCGGGTTCCACCTTCGGAATAATGATGGTGAACGACAACGTTCCAACCACCAGCAGCACCGTAACCACTACAAACGCCCAGTAGAACGACCCCGTCTTCTGCACGATCCATCCCGTCAGCCACGGCGCGATCATCCCGGAAATATTTCCGAAGGCGTTCTGCAATCCGGTCCAACGCCCGGCCGCCATCGGACCCGCCAGCGTCTGTGTCACAGCCCAAAGGTTGGACGAATACAGCCCATACGCGAAACAAGCCGCGCACAGCACCAGCAACGAGCTTGTCGCGTCCTTCACCAGCACAGACGCGAACATCACTGTCGACAATCCCAACCCCAGCCCGGTAAACGTCTTCCGCACCCGGTTGATGTTCCCGCCGCGTGCAATCCAGCGGTCGGAAACCGAGCCCCACGTCAGCGCCGACGCCGCCAGCACAAACAACGGTGCCGACCCGAACACCGCCATCTGGCTCTGCGAATAGTGCAGTTCCTGCCGGAAGTACGACGGCAGCCAAGTGATGATGAAGTACCACACATAGTTTCCGCAGAACAGGCCGATGAACGAGCCCCAGGCCGCGCGTTTGGAAAGGATCTCGCCAAATCCTGGAACCTTGCCCGACTTCGGCCGCAACAAACCCGCACCTTTCGGCGCATAGAGTGTCCAGGGAACCAGCCACAGCAGGCTCAACGTTCCGGTCACCACAAAGAAGATCCGCCATCCGAAGCTGTCCATCAGCAACCCGCCAACCAGGATCCCCAACCCCGGACCCAGCTTGCTGCCCGCGTCAATCGCCGCGTTCGCGAAACCGCGTTGGCTCTCCTCGAAATTGCCGGCCAGAATCTTGGAATACGCCGGATAGGCCACGGACTCGCCCATGCCCAGCAGCAGCCGCAGCCCGAACAGCATGACGAAGCCATTCGCGGCTCCGGTCGCCAGCGTCGCCGCCGACCAGACCACGTAACCGATCGCCAGCACCTTGTTCACATTGAACTTGTCCACCAGCCACCCTGCAAGCACCAGCACCGGCGCGTACGACCAGAAGAATGCAGAGTAAATCAATCCCCGGTGTTCCGGGTCCAGCTTGAATTCCTTCTGCAGGTACTGGTCGGCTACAGAGAGGCTGCCTCGGTCAATGTAGCTGATGCAGATGGAGATTACCAATAGGATCAGGAAGATCCACTGGGGACGCGAGAGTACGACGCGCGGTTTGCCGGTCTGGGTTGTTGTCATGCGATCTTAAAAAGCTTATCGCAGTCGCCGACCCGGACCCGGTTCCGGGTATTCATATGCGGGCGCTGATCAGCCGCGCAAGGTTACTGCGGACCCGAAGTTCGTCATTTCTTCCTGCGAAATATTGCGCGTTCAGTTCCTCCCGGCCAAGGTCCACAATCCCCTCGAATCCCATTCCTGCCAGCCGTTCCACCAGCGCGGCAGGTTCGAAGAACAATTGCAGTGGCTCCCCCAGGCGGTCCACACGGGCCGCAAGCGCGTCGAAGGCCTTTTTCTGGACCGGATTCAGCCCTTCCTTGGGCACCGCATAGTCGAAGACAATCCCGCTTGGCGACGGCCTCGACGCGACGAATTGCATCGTTTCCTCAAATGCCCGGTCTGTCAGGTACGCCACGACGCCCAGCCAGGAGAAGAACGCCGGCTGGTCGATTTGGAAGCTGGATTCCCCCAACGCCTCGGCCAGCGTCTGTCGCTCGAAGTCGGCTGCAACCAAGGTCGTTTCCGCGGGTATCTCGATCCCTGCCGCCCGTAGTTGATCCCGCTTCCACCCCTGCGTTGCCGGATGGTCCACCTCGAAAACCCGCAGTCCCTCCGCCCCGTAGGGATTCCGGTACGCAAAGGTGTCCAGCCCGGCCCCCAAGACCACGTATTGCCGAACTCCCTGTGCCACCAGTCGGGCCAATTCGTCCTCGGCGCAACGGCTCCGCGCCGCCATGTACGACCGGAACGACGGCGATAGCCTCTGGACCCGGCTTACCGACCCCGCGCGTATCCCCGCCGCCGCTTCCGGCCCGATGATCCGCAGCGCAATCGGGTCGTCCAAGACTTTGGGCTCGTCCAGAAGCTGGTGCTCCGCCCGGCGGATCGCCACGCGTAGGGCTGTATTGCTGGGGGAATGTTCCTTCATCGCTGGAGCGGATGCCGTTCATTCGAAGGCGATGAACGCGCTGGCGCTCGCGACGCCGTGGCGGATGCGGTGCTCCCAGTCATGGCAAGACTCGATGGCCCCTTGGTGGAAGAAACAGGTCAGCTCCCGGCCCGTCGCCGCACTATGTTCGGACTGGAGGGTGGCGGCGAAATCCGTGATCCAGCCTTCGCTGCGACCGGTCCGGGCGTCATTGTCCGCTGTCGCATACCAAGTGAAGACGTCCTTGATGTCGGAATCACCGGGCATTCATACAGCATCTCACGCTTGCCACGGGAGGATCGGAACCCCGGTCACCAACCGTACAAGTAAATTTCGTTAAGCCCTAACCCCAACAAAAACAAACCGCCGCACCTGGGCTGCCCAGTTTCCTTGTGCCGGGTGGATTTCGTGCCGCATTTGCAAGCTCGGGACCGTCGCCTTACCTCCAACGCCGTGAACAGCGCGGGAGCCGCCGGCTGCGGTGCCAAGGATCGGAGGAACCACCCGTTCAGCCACGTCCGGCGGCGCAGCTCGCGCGAGTTCCTACGCTAACTAGCGGTCTCGGCTCGGCAACGTGTTGACTCTAAATCAGCCGCGACCGCGAGGGAGCGACCGTTTCGGCCTCTTGCCACGGGCTGCTAACAAGGACCATCAACAACCCTCCGTCGCGGCCCGGCCTGGTTATAATTCAAGCGGAGAACACCACCCTGATGAACCCTGTCCAGGCAGCGACCGGCCACCGCCAACAGGTGATCGCAACCGGATTGTTTCTCGCGAAATTTGACAAGGATGGTCTGAAGCGTCTTGGTTTCAGGAGTTTCACCGAGGCTTTCAATATCTTCGGCGCCGCCTTGGGGGTGCCTCCGGCCTCCATCAAGAACTACCGGGACGAGTTCGATCCCTTCTTTCCGAATCCGAGACACGGATGGCACAAGCGCGAATTCCGGCAGCATTGCAAGGAGGTTCTGGACCAGTACCGAGACATCGACTTGGCATCATTTTCGTCCCTTATCCAGTCGCTCTTGGCACCCGAACCCGACCATGATCCCGAGGACTTACGGGAGTCACAGTTCGCCCGGCGGCTTGCGACTGGAATCGCTGCCGAACGCTATTTCATCGGAGTCCAGCCGACACTGGCGGAGTTCTCCGGATACACTGCCGAGGACACCACCCAGCACGGATGCGGTTATGACTTCCGACTCAGGCGGAGCGCGGGCGAGGACTTCCTGGCGGTCGAGGTCAAAGGCATGCGGGAACCGAAAGGGGCTCTCACCATGACGGCCAAGGAGTACCAGTTAGCTCGGCGGCTGGCGCATCGTTACTACTTGTTCGTGGTGAAGAACTTTCGTGGAACGCCGCCCCACGAGATCTGGCAGAATCCTGCGGGCCGCACGCCAAGCTTCCAAAGGACGGAACGCACCGTCGTGGAAGTAACCTGGAGCACAACCGTTTAGCCTCAGCCGCGACCGGCTACTTTGCCGCCCAGTCCGCAATTATGAGATCATCGACACTATGAGCGCGCCCCACATCGCGACCCGCCAAGCCCTCCACCGCCGCCATTTTCTTCGCGGTGTCGGCGTCGCCTTGGCCCTCCCCTACCTCGACTCCATGACTCCGGCCTTCGCTCAAACGAAGAAACCCTCGGAGCCGCTCGCCCCCGGTGCCACCCCGCGCCGCATGATCGGCAT
>CAITMP010000018.1 GCA_903893525.1 uncultured Acidobacteriia bacterium
CAGGTTGTCCCGGACCATCTCCCGGAAATGTTCGTCGCTCGAAGCGACCATAAGGACAAAGGGCGTAGACATGGACTAGTAAACCTTTCCGAAATTCTGAATGTTTAGGGTGTGCAAGTTCCCTGCTCCGGGTCGCACCCGTTGCCCTCCACCGCGACCGACGTCGGGAACGACGGCATCTGGATGGGAGGCAGATTGAAATAACTCACGAAACGTCGAAACTCGTAGTTTGTCACGCTCACCGTGACGGTGTCCGGGACGCAGGTCGCCGAACAATCGCCTTGGCACTGGAACGCCGTCAACTGGCCAGTCGCAGGGTCCCGGCTGAAGTAATCGATATTGATGGTGGCACTGCCGCCCGACTGGAATTGCAGCTTGTCGATGTTGACCGGGACATGCGACTGCATGTAGTCGCGCACATTGGAGGAACTGGATTCCCAGCAATGCGTCGCCGCGTAGCGGGCACCTTCCCGCGTAAACTCCGTCATGCTGTGCCATACCCAATACATTTGTGCAACATACACAATGCCGAAGGTCAACGGCAGCAACACGCCCGCATACAGAAATGCAAACTCCAATGCCGCTTGGCCGGAACGCCGATTCCGCCGTGGGAAGTTGCTCTTACGTTCCGCCATAGGGCACCTTCACTTGCGGCTTCAACGGAATTGCTTCCAGCGGCAGGAACGGAATCCTCGGCGTAATCATGTATCCGTTCGGGATCGAGACCAAAATATAGTTCGGCGGGTGCCCTCCCGCAGCGATGTCGCAGCCTGTAACCGAGCAATCGCACGGTCCGATGGCACCGGTGACCGGGTCCACCACTTGCGCACTGACCGTGATCATGTCCGGCGTCAGGCCCGTGATAAACACCGGCAGGCTGTTATCTGTGGAGCCGGTGAGGCCGAACGCGATCGCCTGCTGTAGGTTGGGATCGCCCGGATCACAAAAATTCGTACCCTGCAAAGAGCCCAGGTAGGAACCCACCGAGTAAATCGCCTTGCGCAGACTGTAGTAGGTGTACGTGATCTTGGCGATCTGCCCCATGCCCACAAGCAGAAGGAGGATGATGGGAATCATCATCGTCGATTCCAGGATCACGTTTCCCCGCCGGGTGCCCCAACATCTCATTGGTGCAGGACCACCTTGCCTGGACCATTCGCGATGGAACACGAAGGTGCCGAAATACTACCCTGCTTTACAGGCTTCACCACGCCGAGATACATGGCGGTAAACCGCCCGCCCGCATCCCCGGGGTTGTTCGAAACCGGCGTCAGGTTCGCCGTGGGCTCAAACAGGAACTGCCGGAATCCCAGCACAGTCATGGTGCCGTCAGTCGCCAGCGCATCCACAATCGGGATGGTCATCAACCGGACATTGTTGCCCGCGTAACCTGTGTAGTCCGTGATTGTGTTCAGGTCCGTGTCACCGGTATAGGCGCTTGCAATCGTCCCAACGTCGGTAATCGCGGTGCATGAGGCACTTTGTGTTGCATCCGTCATACGGGATGTCAGTCCACACATCGCAGTGCTTATCCGCGTGTCAACCGGAGCCCCGTTTGCCCGACACGCCTGCACGGGAATCAGGGAGGAACTGGTGGCGGACCACACCGCTTCCTGCAAACCCACTGTCGAACACGCCCACCCAGGAGTAGCGGTGGACGGAACCAAGCCCTGTGCCGATGTTCGGAACAGCTGTTGGTCCTCCGCGAATGTACTGCCGGTATCGTACCGGTCCAGCAGGAGGTATTTCAGCGCGGGCCCTGTCGTTCCTGTCAATAGGGTTGCGTTCCCCGTGCAGTCGTAGGCGAAGGTGTACTGCTGGCTGTTGACAAGTCCGAAATCCACCGGATCGGTCGCATCCACGGCGGCAATTACGAACGGTTCGATCCCGCAAGCGGTACAAACAGGCGCGCTAACACCCGCAATCGCGGCTGCCGCGATCGAGGTCTTCCGGCTCTGGCCCAGCGACAGCAGTCCGAAAAACGTGAGCGGCGCATCGGCGTTCAGATTCACCATGACGTGACGTGCCGTGGTGCCATCCGCCGAAGACCCGTTGGAGGATCCGAATGACGCCAATGCATCCGCCAGCGCGGCAAAAAACGTCGGCTGCTGCACTGTACTGGTCAACAGGGCGCTGCCCTGCCCGACCACCAGAGATCCGAAATTGAACTTGTTTGCATCACCCAGGGAGTTGTCCAAAGAGACTTGGGCGGCTGCGGTCGCCACGTCCGTCGCCGCCGACGTCCCGTTCAGCTGAGCCGCCGCCGACATCGCCATGGCGCTGGCGGCTTGGTTCAACTCCGCCCGGATCAAGTAAATGCGCCCAAGGTCCACCGCGAACCCCATGAATCCCAGCACCACCGGCACCATGATCACGAGGAACTGGAGGGAGACGGTACCCCGC
>CAITMP010000019.1 GCA_903893525.1 uncultured Acidobacteriia bacterium
GGCACCAAGCTCGGCCCACACCATGCCGTCGCACAGCGCCACGACTGCGCCCAGCACCCAGCCCAGCATCGCCTGTGGGCCGTTCATCTTGGCGAGGAGGATCGGGATGGTGATGAACGGCCCCACCCCGATCATCGTGATCATGTTGGACGCCGTCGCCCCCCAGATGCCTACGCCGCGGATCAGGCGGGGTTCGCCGGTTTGCATTCCATGATGTTACGACGGTCCACGCGGCTTTTACGGGAACGTTACAACTTCGGCACCCGCCAGGACCAAATTCGCGTCACGCTTGCACCAGGAGTTCCTATGAACACACGTACCCGCATCTGCGCCGCCCTGTTGGCGTGCGCAGCCAGTTCCTTCGCCCAGACCGGCAAGAATAGCTACATCCAGACGATTCTCGCCTCCAGCATTCCCGGCTTGGCCCCCATCACCGACCCCAACCTCCTCGATCCATGGGGAATCTCATTCAGCACCACCTCCCCATTCTGGACCTCGAACCACCTTTCGGGGACCTCGACGCTCTACAACGGCTCCGGTGTGATCACGCCCACCGTGGTCGCGATTCCTCCGGGAGCGGCCTCCGGCAAGGTCCTCGGGCGGCCCACAGGCCAAGTCCAGAATTTCACCGCGAATTTCATTCTGCCCGTCGGCACGAAGGCATCCTTCATCTTCTCGACTGAGGACGGCACCATCTCTGGTTGGAATGCGGGGACGACCGCGATCACCATGGCCGACAACTCGGCCCAGGGTGCCGTGTACAAGGGCTTGGCCATTGGGACCAGCGCTCTCGGCTCAACCCTCTATGCGCCGAATTTCCGCTCCGGCAACATCGACGTGTTTGACGGCAACTTCAAACCGGCAACAGTCGCGGGAGGTTTCAAGGATGCCGGAGTTCCCGCAGGGTTTGCGCCGTTCAACATTTGGACCGTCAACGGATTCCTCTACGTGGCCTACGCCAAACAGGACGCCAACAAGTATTTCGACGTTGTGGGTGCGGGGAATGGCTATGTCAGCCAGTTTGATTTCGACGGCAACCTCAAGAGCCACCTGGTTTCCGGCGGTGCCCTGAATTCTCCCTGGGGCCTCGCGATGGCTCCCGCAACTTGGGGTGCCTTCGGCGGCGCGCTTCTGGTGGGCAATTTCGGCGACGGCAAGATCAACGCCTTCGACGCCAAGACCGGTGCCCTCCTCGGTGCCCTTCAGAATGCTGACGGAGCACCGCTCCAAATCGGTGGCCTCTGGGCGATCGCTTTCGGCAACGGCGGACGCGGCGGCGATGTGAACACCCTGTATTTCCTCGCCGGCAATCCTTCGCCGACGAACGGAGTGACGGTGGCGAATCCCCGTGGCCTGCTCGGCAGCATTGCGCCTCCCGCTGCCGTGACCTCGGTTCTCAACGCTGCCAGCTTCACCGGCGGCACGATTGCGCCGGGTGAGATTGTCACCATCATCGGCCAGACGGTTGGCGTCACACCCTCCGTGGCGGCTGTGATTCCCACTTCGGGATTCCTGCCGACCTCGCTGTTGGAACCCGGCACCACGTATTCCACGAGCGTGACGGTGAACGGCATCCCGGCACCGATTCTCTACGCCAACGGCAACCAGACCAGCGTCCAAGTCCCGTACGCCGTGCGCGGATCGGCCAACGCCAACTTCATCGTCACCACCGCCGGACAGGCAACTCCCGCCTTCGCGGTGCCCGTTGCCGCGACCGCGCCGGGCCTCTTTACCTCGGACACCACGGGTAAGGGCCAGATCGTAGCCCTCAACCAGGACGGTACGCTGAATACCGCCAAAACCCCGGCCGCCAAGGGCTCCTACGTGATCCTCTACGCGACGGGCGAAGGTGCTGAAAATCCCGGTGCCTTGGATGGCGCGATCCAGAGCGGTTTCGTCCGCGTACCGTTCGCACCTATCAACGTGACCGTCGGTGGAACCACTGCACCTGCGGTGTTTGCCGGCACATTGCCGGGATCGGTCAGCGGCATCCTGCTGGTGGAAGCCGTGGTTCCGGCCTCGGCTCCGACCGGTTTGGTGCCGATCACGCTTTCGGCAGGCTCGGCCACAAGCCCTGTCGGAACCGTGATCAGCGTTCAGTAGTCGCATCGGGGATGGCGGTCAGCATCAACGCCATCCCCCGTGCTATCCTAATGACTTAGTGGGCCTGTGGCGCAGTTGGGAGCGCGCTTCCATGGCATGGAAGAGGTCAAGGGTTCGAATCCCTTCAGGTCCACCAAAACAAAGCCCAACAAAACATACACTTGCGAAAATGCTTGCGCGCTTCCACGTCGTGGAAGAGGTCACGCGGAGTCCATTTGGAGTCCAAACTCGTCGAGATTTGGACTCCGGCCAGCGGATCTGAATGTGATTGGGCCGTCCCCTTGAGCTCGCCCGGCGAAGGAAATAGTCTGAGCGCGGCACGCTCAACGTGGGCGCGCGGGGACACTGGCTTGGGGTTTCGTGATCTGCTTTGGACTGTCATGTTTCTCGCGCCACATCCAGGAGTAATGGCATTTGGCTCTTTCTCCGTTTGCATCGACGACGGATTGTGGAAGCAGGGCCTTCGCGAGATCAACTTTGGTGAGTTGGACAACATGGAGGTTTGGCCCGGACAGAGGCTTCCATAGCCGTTGGGTATTAGCCTCCGCACAATCCGAAGAGGGCGGGAGCAGAACGCGAACGCGACGTCAGAAGGGCTCGCCAACGAGGATGCTAATGGCGGGGATAAAGTCCGAATCGCCCGAAAGAAGTACAGCCTCGTCATATCCCGGTGTTCGTCGAAAGCATCCTGGGCGGTCAAGATCGGGCTCAATCCGATTGCAGTCGGCGATCACGTGTGATGCGAGAGCGATGGCGGTTTGCTTCTCGCGCCACTTCTTCTGATCCTGTCGGTTATGCTCGTCGACTTCAAGGTGGGTTGAGCGAAATTCTCCCTCGATGATCCGGAATCCGCGGTAACGTAGAACTCGCCACCAGAGGGTCTTCTGGCGGTCGCCGATCTTCTCTGGATGCGGCTTGTCTTCGGCTGTGAAGTACTTGACGTTTACACCGGCGTTCGGCAGTCGGGTTTGCTACTGGGCGAGCAGGGCGAAGTCGCACCACCCGTATGGCTTTATTCCGGCATCCACC